>JBDSAK010000507.1:0-19343 GCA_039922195.1 Mycobacteriales bacterium | reverse complement strand
GTTCTTCGCCGCTCCCGGGGACTGGACGCTGCGGGCTCTCGCCGGTGGCGGAACGGTGGGCGAGGCTGCGGTCACTGTCGACGTCGGGGTCAACGTCGTGGATGTCGTCATCTCGTCGGTCTGACCTCCGGCCCGTTTCGACAAACGGGGAGGATTGCGCGTCCCACGGGAGGCGTGATCCTCCCCGTGACGCGTCTGGTCCCAGCGGCCTGCGCACCCGCTACCCCAGTGGCTAGTGGGCGATTCCGCTCGCGCCGATGAGGAACCCGGCCCCGGCCAACGCGGCGAGGGCCAACGCCGTACGACGGTTGCGCTTGCGCTTCATGACATCTCCCACTCGGATACTCACGAGGCCAGAAGACCGCGCCGATTCGGCTTCCGGGTGTCGACGCGCTGACCTGGATCAGAACGCCGTCGTAACTCCTGTCGGCAGGTACCGGCACACTGATGAGTGTGTCCGGCCGTCGTGTTCGAATCGTCTTCGTCGTGCTCGCGTTCGTCGGGCTCCCGGCGTGCGACAGCGACGCGGCGCGCGACACCCGCAGAGTGGGCGCCCCGACGGCGCCGGACCCCACGACGCTGGACCGACCGGCCCCGGACCCCACGGCGCCGCGGCCACCGCTCGACGCGTTCGAAGCGCGCATCATTCGAGTCGTCGACGGGGACACGGTCATCGCCACCCCCGCCGGTGGGTCCCGGCTTCGCGTGCGCATCATCGGGATGGACTCGCCCGAAACCGCGAGTTCTCCCCGGGGTGAGCAGTGTCACGGCCGCGCGGCGACGGCGTACGCAGTGTCCGTGCTGTCCGGAGTGCGGGTGCGCGCGGCGTACGAAGGGTCGGCGCACCGTGACCGCTACCAGCGGGAGCTCTGGCATGTCTGGCTGCCGGACGGGACGTTCTTTGCGGGGCGCGCGGTGGAGCTTGGCCACGCGCGCGCACTACGCGTGAAGCCACACGTCGCTCATGCGGCGTACATCGACGCGAAGCAACAGCAGGCCCGGGCGGCTGCGCGCGGTCTGTGGGGAGCCTGCTCTCAGTAGACGAGCGCCTGTGCCTCGCCGTCGACGGCCTCCGCGACGAAGGCCTGCGCACCGGCGATTCTGATCCCCGGCAAGACGTCCTCCGGCCCGATGGCGCGGCGTGCCGCACACTGCGTGCACAGTGTCACCTGACCGCCGCCGATCACCGCGGCGAGCAGGTCCTGCAGGGGCGCAGACTCGGCGAGCGTGAACAGCTCGGCCCTGCCGGGTAGCGCGAACCAGGCTGATTCGCCGGTGAGCCAAAGGGAAACGTCGACGCCGCTGGCAACCGCAACCGCCGCGACCGTGAACGCCTGAGCGCACCGCTCCGGGGCATCTTCGCCCGCAGTCACCTTGATCACGAGCTTGCGCGTCACGGTTCTCCTTTCGGTCAGCTGGCGCGCAGTCTAGGACGAGCGCCAGTCACCCGCCCTCCGGTACGCTCGAGCCATAGCTCAGAGCAGCCGTCGAAGGGCGAACGTCGTGGTCGAAACGATCTACACCAGCCTGCTGATCGCTGTGTTTCTCGTCATCGGGTGGTTCGCGGTCTACGTCGTCTACAAGCTCTTCCACGGCCAGCGCTGACCGACCTGCCTGCTCTGCAGGGCGCCCTTCGGCCACCGGGCGCAACGCGGCTGAGCCGTCCGGCCCAGCGACGGAATCCCCTGATGTGACAAGGGGAATCACTCCTCAAGTGCTCACTTCACCCGGTCGATAACGCGGGTGGAACCTCTGTGTCCGGGCTGCCCGGAGCGAGAGGCGGGGAGAGGTGCACCGCGATGCGCAACACGCGAGTTCGATCGCTTGCAGTGGCTGCTGCAACGATCCTGGCGACGCTGGCGTGGGGTACGCCGGCGAACGCGATCGCTGCGAGGTGCATGTACCCGCCGAGTACGCCGACGCTGTCCGTCGGGCTCAGCGCGACCGCACCGGTCGCCGGCCAGCCCGTCTACGTCCGCGGCCGCATGGTCTACAACAGGTGCGGCGTCGACGGCGTACGGGTGACGGTGCGCGTGAGCGGCCGGACGCTGGGTACGCCGACGACCAACGCGACCGGCGACTACTCGATGCGCTGGATCCCCGTCACCAAGGCGTCGACGTACACGTTCGGCACGTTCAACAAGGTCGCCGTCAAGTCGCGAACCCTGGGCATTGTGGTACGCACCAACCTGCGCGGGACCACGGCGGTAGCCGTTGGCCGGTGCCGGGTCACGGTCAAGGGCTCGATCTATCCGGTTCGCACGGGCCGGGCGATCGCCATCCAGCGCAAGCTGATGAACGGCACGAAGTTCGTCGGATGGACCAACGTGGGCACGACGCTGACCACCTCGTCGGGCGCCTACGGCAAGACGGTGACGATGCCGTGCGGAAAGAGTGCCGGGCTGTCTGCGTACATAGGTCCGACCCTGACGAATGCGGCGAACCGTTCGGCGACGATCACAGTGACCGCTCGCCGGTAGCCCGAACAGGCGTCCACCCGCACCACTCGACTGGGTGACTCCCGCCCCGCGATCCGCTGCCGATAACAACGGAGGCACAACTCGCGCACGTCGCGCGGGTCGAGGAGGCGGGCGATGACGTACGGGGCAGAGGCGGCCACGCGGCCATGTGTCCTGGTGGCCGATGACGACCAGCCCACCCGCGAACTCGTGAGCCTGTGCCTCGCGCAGGTCGGCTACGACGTGGTGGAGGCTGCCGATGTCGAGGCAGCCGAGCGCGCGGTCATCACACACAGCCCGGCGCTCATCGTGCTGGACGTGTCGATGCCAGGGCGAAGCGGTCTCGATCTGCTGCGCACTCTCGACAAGCGCACTACCGGCGTCATCCTCCTCAGCGGCCGCGCCGGCGAGCAGGACCGGATCCTCGGGCTGCAGCTCGGCGCCGACGACTATGTCGTGAAGCCGTTCTCCGTCGGTGAGCTGGTGGCGCGGGTCCAGGCGGTCCTGCGGCGTACCAGCAAGGGTTCCGACGAACCCGCCCGGATGAACTTCGGCTGGCTGGTCATCGAGACCGAGCGCCACGAGGTCTACGTCAAGGGCCAGCGCGTCGATCTGACGACCAAGGAATTCGACCTGCTCGTCCACCTGGCCAGCGCGCCGGGCAAGGTGTTCAGTCGCCGGCAGCTGTTGCAGAAGGTCTGGGCGTCGTCCCCCGAGTGGCAGGACTCGGCCACGGTGACCGAACACATGCGGCGGCTGCGCAACAAGCTCGAGGCCCCGGGTCTGCCGAACTGGCTGTGGACCGTACGCGGCGCCGGTTACAAGTTCGAGCGCCGGAGCAGTGCACGGCTGGAGGCGGAGGCATTCGCCGCGCAGCACGGCATCGGGTATGAGCCAGGAAACGCCGAGCAGGCGGTCGCGGAGTTCCGCGCGGGTGGGGCGAGCGCAACCGGCTGACCCGCCCAGCCGCCCTACTTTGCGCGGTTCTGCCGGCCCCTGAAGTCCGAGATCGAGCCATTGCGGCTGCTCAACGTGACGGCCTCGACCGAGCCGAGGACGACAACCGCCGGCGGCTCGTACGCGCGCGCTTCGGCCGTTGGGGGGGCAGTCGGCAGGTTCATGTGTCGCGATCCCTCTGGTCCAGCAGGGTCCAGGCGGCTGCCCAGACTCCTCCTCCACCCGTGACATCGGCAGTCACGGGAGCGGACTTGAGCGCATTTCCGGGCGGCGTGCACGACGATGGCGCCATGACGGAGGCGACAAGGTACGGCGCGTACGGCATGCGCGTCACCGGCCTGGCGCGTCCCGAGTTGCTCAACGCGGACGTTCCGCCGGATTGGCCGCAGCTGCAGCTGCGCTACCAGCGGGCGTTCGACAGCGGGGACGTCGTGATCGACGACGTGCACGCCTCGTTCCCGTGCGGCGAGAAGGGGTCAGTGATCGCGGACCGGGCATCAGGCACGGTCACGGTCGTCGCTCCGGAGCCGATCGGGGACGACGAGCTCGCGCATCCGTTGCTTGCCTGGGCGGCGTCGGCGTACGCCCGCTGGTTGGGTCGTGAGGCATTTCACGCAGGCGGGCTACTCGTCGGCGACGGCGTTTGGGGCGTGACGGGCGACCGCGGCGCCGGGAAGAGCACACTGCTCGCGGCGGCGGCCGAGCGCGCCGGTATCGGCGTGTTCGCCGACGATCTTCTCGTCATGCAAGGTACGACGACGTTCGCCGGGCCTCGGTGTGTCGATCTGCGGGACGAGTCCGCCGAGTACCTCGGGATCGGCCGGAAACTGCAGACGCAGGGCCGGGAACGGCATCGCGTGTCATTGCCCTTGGTCGTCGCCGAGGCACAGCTGAGGGGTTGGATACTCCTGGAATGGGCAGACGCGCCGGCCCTCGTGTCGGTGCGACCGGCCGATGCGCTCATCCGGATCGGCGGCCAACGGATGATGCAGATCGGATCCGCCGCACCCGAGCGCATGCTCGACCACATTGCACTACCGGTGAAAGAGCTCCGGCGACCGCGCCGGTTGGGCGGACTCGATCAGGCGATCGAGTCCCTGCTGTCACTTGCTTAGTGCGAGGCAAGCCAGGTGGCTTGAAGCAGCAAGGCGCTGTCGATGGGGAACCGTGGCCGCCGCCAGGCCGCCCGCAAGCGCTCGGGATCGACGAGGCCGAGATCGACTCCGGTGCCGCCCCACGTCTGCGCGAACTCGCGGGTGTAGCGATTGAAGAGCAGATCGTCGAACGCTGCCTTGCTCGACCGGCTGAGGAGGTCCGCGGGCAAGAGATCCGCCATGAGCATCCGCATCACGGCCGTGCGGTCGCCCGGCCCGAACCGTGCGCCCAGCTGCGCGATCGACGCCAGAAACGCCCCGTCCAGAAGAGGGTGCGACATCGCGACCCCGGCCGCGCCCGCAAGTACGGTGTCGAAGTGTTTGGTCAGGCTCAGATACCTCCGGGCCTGCCACCAGGCCACGCGGCGATCCCAGCGGGTCGGTTCGCCGGCGATCTCCGCTGCCTCGCCCCGCCGGCTTTCACGATCCGCGGCCGGCGTGAGCCAGGTGTCGGCCGTGCGCAACCGGTGCCGGACCACCGCGCGGCGAACCGACCCGGGCGCGGTCCACAAGCCGAGCCGCAGGGCGTCGCGGGGCACCGGACGCCGTCGGCGGGCCAGGACATCGGCGACGGGCTGCGCGCCCCACGTCGCGAGCAGCCCGTCGCCGTCCAGCCCGGTAACGAGGGTGCCGCCGGCCGCGTAGGCAAACATGGGTAGGTAGGTGTACGCGTTGAGCGGATACAGCGGACCGTGCGCTCGCAGGGCGGCCTGCGCATGGGGCCCGATCACGTCCAGCTCGTCGGTGACGTCGATCCGCTGCCAATCGGTGAGTCGTAGGTGACGGACCACGAGTTCCTGCCAGGCGGTCTCGCGCGCGGCCAAAGAATCCGGGCAGGTGATGGTCAGCGGAACCGGCAGGGGCAGTCCCTCGCGGCGTGCTACGTGCGTCCCTAGCGCCAGCATCCCCGACGAGTCGCGTCCGCCGCTGAACGCGACGATGCACGGGCCGCGCAGCAGCGCCGGCAGGATCGCTTGCTCCAAGGCGTTGCGCGGCGACTGTCCAGCGAACGGCGGCAGTGGGGGTGTCGTCGGATCGGTGCCGACGACGACCCCGGACGCGATCTCGAGAGGCGTCAAGGAGTCAGGCGCCGCCCGATCGATCAATCCGACTCTTCGACGAGGTCCTGCGCACGCAATTGGTCGACGAACGCTTCCGCATGGGCGCCCGCGGTCGCCGGGTCGAGCCCATAGGTGGCGCTGAGATGTTCCGCGAGCGCTGCGCGCGTGGTGCCGGCGGCGAGCAGGTCCCAGAGCTGCGCGCCGGAGTCGTTGACGCCGAGGTACTGCGACCCGCGGACGTCGAGCGCGACGATCTCGCCTTCCACGGCGCGCCACTGCAGATCGGTCCTGCGCAACCGCAGCTGTCCCACGACGTACTCCTCACGCTTCTCCGGCACGACAAGTGTGCCTCAGCCGCACCCGTCAGTGGCGCGCGGCGCGCGATACCGTCGCGGCATGGCCAACCCGCGCTCGGACCATGCGCCAGGTCACCGCCGGCGGCTGCTCATCGTGCACGCGTCGTCGGACCTGTACGGCTCTGATGTCGCCTGTCTGCGGGTAGCCGCTGCAGCACGTGCTGCGCAGTGGGAGGTGGACATCGTCGTGCCGTCGGACGGCCCACTCGTGCCCGCCAGCCGCGCCGTCGGCGCGACAGTTGTGGTGCTCGACCCGATCGTTCTGCGCCACGCCGACTTGAGCGGCGTGCGTCCGCTGCTGCTCCCGGCTCGCTGGTTGCGTCAGTCGCTGCGGCTACGTGCGTTCGCCAGGTCGCGGCCGGCGTACGACGTCGTGCACAGCAACTGTGCTCCCACGCTTGGCGGCGCGCTCGTGGCGCGGTGGTCGGGTGCGCGCCATGTGTGGTACGTCCACGAGCTGTTCACGTCAACTCTCCAGCGACGCGTCTTCGACTACTTGCTGTGCCGGTACGCCGACGCGGTGATCACCTGTTCGCGGGCCGCGTTGGACCAGTTCCCCGGTGTCGTGCGCGCGGGCCACGGTCACGTCGGCTATGCACGCGTGGACGTGCCCGACGAGATCGAGCGGTCCAAGCCCCTGTCGGGCGGGGTTCCTGTGGTGGTCTGCGTGGGGCGGCTCAACTCATGGAAGGGCCAGGACGTCCTGATCGCGGCGATCGCGCGGCTGCGATCGCGTGGTGTCGCCGTCCGGGCTCAGCTGGTCGGGTCCGTGTTTCGCGACGAACGCCAGTTCGAGCAGCGACTGCGCGATCTCGTCGAAGAGTTGGGGGTGGGTGACGTCGTCGACTTTCTCGGCGAACGCCGCGACGCACTCGACATCGTTGCTGAGGCGGACATCGCCGTCATCCCGTCGACGCGACCGGAGCCGTTCGGAATGAGCGTCGTCGAAGCGATGGCGCTCGGCCGCCCCGTTGTCGCCAGTGCTGCTGGTGGCCCGGCCGAGATCATCAGCAGCGGCATCGACGGATTGCTCGTGCCACCCGGCGACGCCGTGGCGCTTGCGGACGCGCTGCAGCGGCTGATCGAGAGCCCTGAGTTCGCCCGCGAGATCGGTGCGCACGCGGTCAGCCGCGCTGGCGACTTCACCGGGGCGCAGGCTACGAACAAGGTGCTCGAGGTCTACGCCGACGTACTGGCCAGGGGCCGCGCATGAAGGTTGCACTCGTCGGCACTCGCGGTGCGCCTGGTCGCTACGGCGGATTCGAGACCGCTGTCGAAGAGGTCGGCCGTCGGCTCGTGGTGCGCGGGCACGACGTGATCGTCTACTGCCGCAATCCGCGGCAGACCATGACGTCCTACGCAGGAATGCGACTCGTCAACCTGCCGGCGCTGCGCCACAAGCACTTCGAGACGCTGAGTCACACCGCGCTGTCCGCCGCGCATCTGGTCGCGCATCGGGTCGACGTCGCTGTCGTCTTCAACGCGGCGAACGCCCCGTTCGTCCCGATCATCAAAGCGGCGCGAATCCCGGTGGCGCTGCACGTCGACGGACTCGAGTGGCAACGCGCCAAGTGGGGCACGGTGGGCAAGCGCTACTACAAGACGAACGAGCGCATCGGCGTTCGAGTGGCTGACGCGCTCATCGCAGACGCGGTCGGCATCCAGGACTACTACCGGGAGCGCTACCGCGCCGCCAGTGTGTTCATCCCGTACGGCGCCCCGATTCTTCGCGACCTCTCTGCCGACCGGCTCGCCGAGAAGGAACTCGGGCCGCGCGGCTATCACCTGGTCGTCGCGCGCCTCGAACCCGAGAACAACGTGCACGTCGTGATCGACGGATACGCCACGGGGGCCGCGCAGCTTCCACTCGTCGTCGTCGGCGGGGTCCGCTACCCCGGAGACTACGTGCGCGGTCTGCAGTCAACGGCGGCGAGTGATGCGCGCATCCGCATGGTGGGCTCGGTCTACGACGACGAGTTGCTCGACCAGCTGTATGCGCATTCGGCGTCGTACCTGCATGGGCACTCCGTCGGCGGTACGAATCCGTCGTTGTTGCGCGCGATGGGCGCGGCAGCGCCAGTCCTCGCCTTCGACGTCAACTTCAACCGTGAAGTGCTCGGCGACACCGGTCGCTACTGGAGTGATCGCGAGGCCGTTCGCTCGGCGATCACCGACGTCGAGGCGGACCTCGATGCGGCGCGTGCGCGAGGCGTGGCCGGGCAGCAGCGGGCCGCCGAGCGCTATCGATGGGACGACGTCGCGGAGCGCTACGAGCGGTTGTGCCTCGACCTCGTGCAACGACGGATGAAGAGGGGCTGAGTGCGGATCACGCTCGTCTCCCCACACCCGGTCGAACCGCCGGACAGCGGCGACCGGGTGCGCACTGCACAACTTGCCGCCGGGCTCCGCGCGCTCGGTCATGAGGTCACGGTTCTCGCGTACTCGTGGCGTGGGGAGCAGTCCTCCGGCGCCCACACCCGGTACGTCGCCGGGCGGCCCGCCGGCGGACTGTCCGCCGTGGCCTGGCGCACCCGACTCGCGTACGAGCGCCGACACAACGTGTTCGCGCTGCACCAGATGCCGCAATTGCATCGCCGGATGCTCACTGCACTCGACGAGGTCGCCCCCGACGTGGTCGATTTCCAGCACTCCTTCACCTGGTTCGACACGGGGCGCCCGAATGTCGTGACAGTGCACAACGTCGAGAGTGACCGGCAGGCGCGGTTCAGCCGCGCGGCCGTGCGCGCCATCGCGGGTGGGGCGGCGACCGAGCGCACAGCGGCCGAATCCGCCGACGTCACAGTGGTGTTCTCCGATCTGGATGCCGAGCGGTTGCGCGCGCACGCGCAGCCGCATGCGCTGCACGTCGTACCTCTCGGGTACGACCCCGGCCCGCGCGGCCCGGCACCGCGTCCGGAGTTCACGACCGCGGCGTACGTCGGATCGATGGACTATGAACCCAACGTCGCGGCGGCGCGGCTGCTGATCGCCCAATGGCCCGCCATCCACGCCGCGTCGGGCCTCCAGCGGCTGCTCATCGTGGGGCGGCGGGCGGGCGAGCACTTTCGGTCGAGCGGCCAGGTTGAGGTGCTCTCCGACGTACCCGACATGCGCCGCGCGCTCGAGCCGGCCGACGCGCTCGTCGTTCCGCTCATGAGCGGCGGAGGCGTGCGGGTCAAGATCATCGAGGCGTTCGCGCTGGGACTGCCGGTCGTCTCCACGCCGCTCGGAATCGAGGGGCTCGGTGCGCTCGACGGGGTCCATGCCGTCATCGTTCGAGATGTCGCTGCGCTGGCCTCCGGACTCGCCCGGATGCGCGAACAACCGACCCGCGCCGCACTGGCCGACAATGCGCGACTGCTGTGGGAATCCCACTTCAGCCCGGCGCGCACCGCGCAGCAGATGCTCACGGTGTACGACGCAGCCATTGCCGGACACTCGTGAGTACCTCCCGCCGGATCCTGGCGGCGCATCCGTTCCCCGGGCTGTACGGCTCCGACCGGATGCTGATCAACGCCCTCCGAGCACTACAGGCAGATGGCGCCTCGATCACCGTTGTCGTGCCGGAGCAAGGACCGCTGCTGTCATCGCTGGCAGAGAGCGGCTTCCACGTCGTCGTCCGGCCGTTCCCGGTCCTGCGGAAGGCGATGATGCGGCCGACGCGCACATTGCGGCTCGCCCTCGCATCGCCGTGGCACCTCGTCGCGCTCTGGCGGACGATTCGCCGCGAGCGCCCGGACGTGGTCTATGTCAACACGCTGACGCTGCCGCATTGGCTGATCGCCGCCCGCCTCGCCCGCATTCCGATCGTGTGCCACGTCCGCGAGGCGGAGGATCAACCGGCCGGCGCATTGCGGGCCTTACTACTGAGGGCAGTCGTCGCCCCTGTCGGACTGGCGAATGTCGTCGTCGCCAACTCTGTCGCGACCAGACGCTGGCTCGAACTGCACGCGCCGCGGCTCGGCGGCCGGGTGCGGGTTGTCTACAACGGCTTCGACTTTTCTGCGCTCTCCACGAGCGCGCCTGACGTCGCAGCAGCTGTCAAGCGGCGTTCTCGACTCGTCGTCGTGGGGCGCATCAGCCCACGCAAGGGGCAGGACGTCGCCGTCAGCGCGGTAGCGGAACTCGTGCGCGAGGGTCGGGACATCGAGCTCCACCTCGTCGGCGACGTGTTCCGCGGCTACGAGGGGTTCGAGCGTGAGTTGCGGGACCAGGCGGCGCGACTTGGCATCGAGGATCGCGTCCTGCTCTCGGGATTCGAACCGGTGCCGGCAGTGGCGTACGCCGCCGCGGACATCGTCCTGGTGCCCTCGCGCGTCGAACCCTTCGGCAATGTGGCGGTCGAGGCACTCGCCGCGAATCGGCCCGTCATCGCCAGCGGCGTCGGCGGGCTGCCAGAAATCATCGATGATCGCGAGACCGGCCGCCTGGTGCCGCCAGATGACGTGGCCGCGCTCGTCGCCGTCATCCGTGAGCTGCTGGACGATCCGGCAGAGGCGGCACGCCTCGCGCACGCCGGCGCCCTGCGGGTGCGCGAGCGGTTCGGCAGCGAAGCCAGTGCCGAGGGTCTGCGGGCCGCGTTCGATGACGCGGTTGGTGACCCGCCACGCTCAGGTTCGCCTCGTCCCGCCCGATAGAGCAGGGAGGGGATACCGGTAGGCATGTCCACGAGAAGGATCACCAGTGGCACACAGGCTTGAGCCCGTCGCCGACGTGACGGAAGAGGCAGCAGCCGCCGTCCCGCCTGGCGGCATGCCTGCGACCCGCCGGTTGCGGGTGCTGATGGCGGTGAGCGCAGCTGAGGGCGTCGGCGGTCTCGAGACGAGTTTCGGGCGCATTGTGCCTGCCCTGCGTGAGCAGGGTGTCGACGCCAGCGTGCTGGTGATCGACGCTGCCGGAGCAGGTCCGGCCAGCGCGGTCTTCTTCGGCCAGCTGATGCCCACGTACACAGCGCGGACCGTTCGGCAGGCCGCGCGCATCGTTCGTCGGTACGACGTGGTGCACGTGCACGGGGCGGCGGGAACCGTGCTCTGGCCGCTGGCGGCCGTGGTGGCGTGTGCACTCACCCGCACGCGGCTCGTCGCCACGCTGCACCTGCCCGGCGTACCCGACCTTCCGCCGAGGCGGCGCGGGCGGCTGCGCGCCAAGGCCGAGCGACTTCCGCGCGAGCTGCTGCTGGCCTGGGCCGCTGACGTCGTTGCGTCGCCGACCGAGGCCGCCGCGGTGGTCGCGCGCCATCGGCTGGCTCCGCTGCGGGTGCCGGTCCGTGCGCTGGACAATGGCGTACCCGACCCAGGTCCGGCCGCGCTGCCGGGCGGGCCATTGCGCCTCGTCTTCGTCGGCCGGCTGTCGGAGCAAAAGCGCCCGGACGTGTTCGTGGACGCCGTCGAACGAGCGGTCTCCGACGGTGCGGACATCGAGGCGGATCTCGTCGGAGATGGTCCACTGTGCGTCAACGTGGCTGCGCGCATCGGGGCGTCCGCTGCCCGGGACCGGATCACGATGCACGGCTTCGTCCCGGACCCAGGTGCGATTCTTGCGGCCGGCCATGCCCTGGTGCAGACCTCGGGGGCCGAAGGGGGGCCGATGGTGGCCATGGAGGCAGCCGCCATTGGCCGGGGCATCATCGCGCGGGACGGCGTGCCTGGGCTCGGTGCCGAATGGGGCGACGGCGTGCTGCGGGTGTCGATGGACCCGGCGGATCTGGCCGGTGGCTTCGCACGGGCGTTCGCTGTTCTCGCTGCCGACCGGTCGGCGGTGGAGCGGCTCGGCGCCGGTGCGCGGGCCCGATATGCCACACACCACACCGACGCACACGCCGCACGGCGGCTGGCCGCTGCCTACACCGATGCGATCCGGCGCGGTGGCCGCCGCCGGGCACAGGGCTCGCGCGCGTGACGACCGAAGCAGTGCCGCAGGTAGCCGCAGAAGCGTCGGTGGGCCGCCGCGCCCTGCTGGGACGGGCAACATTGCTGCTCTTGTCGCGGGCCATCGGCGTTCTGCTCGGCGTCGTGACGACAGTCCTCATCGCCCGCAAGCTCGGCCCGACGGCCTTCGGCACGTTCGCGCTGGGCCTCGTCCTGTTGCAGCTCGGCGGCTTGGTCACCGACCTCGGCATGCATTCGCTGCTGGTCCGCGAGAGCGACCGGGACCCGTCGCTGCAGCGCGCGCTGCTCGTGTGGTCCGAACGCGTCAGGCTCCTCGCCGGAGCCCTGGTCGCACTCGTGCTGGCCGGAGTGGTTCTGGCCACGGTCGACGGCGGGCGCGAACGGCTGGCCGTCATCGCCATTGTCGCGGCACTGCCACTGCAGGCGCTGTCCCTGGGGACGGCTGTCATGCAGCAGCGCCTGCTGTTGTCGTGGATCTCGATGCTGGTGCTCGTGCAGAGCGTTGTGTACGTCGTCGTGGTCGGCGCCCTCTACGTCGCGAACGCATCCGTGCTCGGTTTTGCGCTGGGCTATCTGGGGTTCGCTGCGTCGTACGCGGTGCTGGTATCGGTGAGCGCCCGCCGGTTGCTGCACGAGGTACGGAACACGCTCACCTGGACGCAGTTTCGGGCGCTCGTCGGCGACGCCGTACCGATCAGCGTCGCCGCCGTCATCATCAGCGTGTACTACCGGGTCGACTCCTTGCTCGTGTACAACCTCTCGACCCCGGACGACGCCGGCGCCTACGCCGTCGCCTTCCGCTTCCTCGATCATGCGCAACTGGTGCCGCTGACGCTGAGCACGCTCTTTTTGCCATTACTCACCCGGCGGCACTCGCAGGCCGAGCCGGTTGCCGAGGTTGTCGAGGAGTATGTGCGGCTCAGCCTCCTGCTGACCGTGCCCGTCGTCGGTGTCGGAATGCTGGCCGCCGGGCCGATCATCTCGCTGTTCGGCTCCGAGTACGCCGAGTCGGTCGTCCTCCTGCGCTTGGTGCTCCCGGCTTTCGTCGGCATCGGGCTCGGCTATGTCTTCGCGAGCGTCGCCGTCGTGCACCGTCGGGGCCGCAGCCAGTTGCGAGTGGCGGTGGGAGCGCTGGTCGCGAACATTGCGTTGAATCTTGCCTTCATCCCGCAGCACGGCGCGCGCGCCGCGGCCATCATCACCGTTGTCACTGAGTTGTCGGTCGCCGGTGCGCTCTTCCTGACGTTGCGCGGTCCCTGCGGGCTGACCGTGCCCGGCTGGTGGCTGATCCGGCTGGCCGGTGTCACTGCAGTAGCCGGCACCGCCGGACTGCTGTTGATCGCCACGCCACTACTTGCGGTCGCCGTCTTCGCTGCGTTGTTCGCGTCAGGTGCCGTCGCGGGCCAGCTGGTCACGCGGGACGAGCTGCAAGGGCTGCTGCGTCGGCGTACACCTCGAGCATCTGCTCCGCCATCTGCCGCGGACTGAACTGCTCTTCCCACAGCCGCCGCGCATTGTCGGCGAGGACCCGCCGCAGCCCCACCGGCTGCAACCGGGCGATCGCGCCCGCCATCTCGTCGGGCCGGTCGACGATGATCGCGTGCACGCCGTCGCGGGCGCCGAGGCCTTCGATTCCCAGCGCGGTCGACACCACGGGGAGCCCGAGTGCAAAGGCCTCGATGATCTTCACGCGGACGCCGCCGCCGCTGACGAGCGGAACGAGGAGGACATCCGCGTCGGCGAGAGCCGCCGGCACGTCGGGCACGTCGGAGCGCACCTCGACGTCGGCCGAGGCGGTGATGAACGCGTCCGCGTTGCGACCGACGAAAACCAGCCGGTCCAGTCTGCCGGCCGCTTTGATGCGCGGCCATTCCTCGAGGAGAAGAGCCGCTGCTTGGGCGTTGGGCGGGTAGTTGAAGGTGCCGACGTACGCCGCCGTCGTCACGGTGTCGCGCGGTGCGGGCAGCCGGGCACCGGGATCCACACCGATGGGCACGACGTGCACGAGCCGGTCGTGCAGCGCGCGCGTGCGCACCGCGTCCTCCTCGGAGAACACGACGGCCGCCGTGGCGTTGCGGATCGCCGCACGTTCCATCTCGGTGACCGTGTGAACGGTGCGTGCGGGCAGTGCGCCGAAGCGGCGCAGCCGGTCGCTCTCGACGTTGTGCAGGGTGAGGACGCTGGGCGCCGCCGTCGACTGCCACATGAATGTGTGCTGGAAGTCCACGACGTCGGGGCGGGTGTCGACGATGGCCGCGGCCATCCGGCGGCGCGCGCCCGGGAGGCGATGCCCGGCCCACGGGTCGGAGCGTTCGCGGATCGCCAGCTCGAGTCGCCGGAGCGCCTTGGCGGGTGCCGATGCCGGCCGCCCCGGCACCAGTACGGACCCCGCGACCTTGACGTCATCGGGGAACCAGCTCAGTGCGAGAACGGTCACGTCGACGCCGAGCTCGCGCAGTTCGCGAGCGAGCTGGCTCGTGCGCAAGGTGTCAGCGCCGTGGACGGGCCAGACGGCGTGCGGCGAAACCAGCGCGACGTGCACCAGCTCTCCTGTCCGTCAGTTCTTGACGGCGACCGTACTGCCCTCGTGGCGCGCGCGCCTCCGCTGGCGCCCCCAACTCGGCGATTGACCGATGACCGCGCGGCTCCACGCTCAACTGGGACCCTGGCGTCGCCGGAAGAGGTCAGTTGGTACGCGCGCGATCTGGATCAGCGGCAGTACAGCGCGCCGCTCGGCGTTAGTCTCGCCACCATGGTCGACGAGCCGGCGCGGGTGACCGTTGCGGTGTGCACCTACCTGCGCGCCGATCGGCTCGCCCGCCTGCTCGACGCGTTGATCCAGCTCGATCGCCCGCCCGGCCACGACATGCAGCTGGTCGTCGTCGACAACGATCCCGCGGAGTCCGCCCGCGAGGTGGTGGCGTCGCGCCCGGCCATCCGGTACGCCGTCGAAGCGCGGCCGGGCATCTCCGCGGCCCGCAACGCTGCGCTGAAAGAGGCGCAGGGTTCGACCTACGTCGCGTTCCTCGACGACGACGAGGAGCCCGCGCGCGACTGGCTGGCTCGGCTCGTGTCGGCGGCCGTCGAGCACGATGCCGACGGAGTCGCCGGTCCGACGTACAGCAGGTTTGCGCGGGAGCTGCCGAGGTGGATGGTCCGGGGGGGTTTCTTCGACCGCGACCCGCATCTACCGACCGGTACGCCGGTCCGCGCCGCAGCGACGGGCAACCTGTTGTTGCGGCTCAAAGCTATCGACGGCCTTGACCACGGTTTCGACGAGCGCTTCGGCCTGACCGGTGGCGAGGACACCGAACTCACCTCCCGGCTCGTGCGAAGCGGCGGCCGGCTCGTGTGGTGCGACGACGCTGCGACCTACGAGGACGTGCCCGCGGACCGAATCCGCGCCGGCTGGGTCCTGCGTCGCGCCTACCGGTCGGGCAATACCACCGGCCGGATCGCGCTGGTCTCCTCAGCCGGTCCGGTGCGCCGGGCGCGCGTCGCCCTCGGCGGCCTGGCGCGTGTCGCTATCGCCGTAACCGAACTCCTGGCGGCGACCGTCGTCCCGGGCAGGTACTGCTCGACCGCCCTACGGCGAGCGCTTCGCGGCGCCGGCATGATCGCCGCAGCGTGCGGCGGCGTGCTGACGGAGTACGCGCGGACCTGACCCTCGACGGCGGCCGATTCGGTGAGCTTGGCCCGCATGACCGCGCCGATCATGCCGCCCAGGATCGGCCACCGCACGGTCGAACTGATGAACGGCGCAGTCATCAGCGGAACGGCGAGCAGGATCCCGAACGCTGCGGCGGACGCCTCGAGGACCCGCAGTTCGCCGCGCAGCAGCAGCCGCACCCCGCGGACCGCGAAGACGAGCAGCAGAGCGACGAACAACATGAGTCCCGGCACGCCGAGGCGTAGCCAGACCTGGAGGAAGTCGTTGTGCACATACAGCCGAGGAGAGTCCCTCGTGGCGAAGTCGCGCGGCTGCTTCGCCCGCACACCGACACCCAGCAACGAGCTTCGCCGCGCGAGTGCGTAGCCGCGGTCGATGTCCTTCTCGTGGTTTTCTGCCGAGCTCTCGCTGCCCGTGCCGCGAACCACGTCGACGGCCGACCCCACGCGGCTGAATGCGGCGTCGCGGGTCGCGCCGGGTAGCAGGTTCAACGAGATGACTCCCACGCACAACAGCAGGAGTAGCCGCGCTACGACGACACCTCGCCGGCGGACCAGCGGCAGCACGACGAGACCGACGACCACCGCCAGCCACACGGCTCGACGGAACGAGAAGATCAGGATCAGGACGCTCGCGGCAAGGACCAGCTGGCGATACGGCAGGTCGATGCGTGAGGCTGCTACGTATCCGACGATGAACGCGCCGGCGAGCATCGGCAGCGCCGCGTCGTAGTAGACCAGGAAGCGCTGGCCGTCGATGTTGGTGCCGCGCGTCGTGACGAGGACAAGAATCGCGATCGCGCCCTTCGCGACGAGGGCAAGCGCAATGACTCTCGGGATGTTGTTGTGGCCGTCGCGCGTGCGCAGGGCGAGGATCGTCAGTGCATACGCAGTCAGCAGTAACAGCCACGGTGCAACTGCTCCGACGACGTTCAACGCAATCGGCATCACCGCGCCGAGGTTCAGGGCGACGTCGCGTTCCTCTTGCGCGAGCGAGAGCCCCGCGCTCCACAGGATCAACGCCGCGCACACGAGGCCGAGCGCGTCGGTGCCATGTGCCCGCAAGTGCGTGCGCGCCTTGCCGCCGTTGCCATACAGGAGAACCGCCACGCCAAGTCCGAGCAAGGTCAGCGCCAGCGGGACTTGCATGATGCTTCCGTAGATCTGATAGCCGGTCGTGAGCAGCGGCCCGGCCTGCGCGTGGTAGTCACTTCCGGCGTACACCTCTTCGACGAGGATGAAGACGCCGAGCAGGAGCGCCGGGCGGTGTCCGAGAAGCAGGCCGGCGACCGCCACCACGAGCAGCGACAGCAGGCTCGGCAGGACGCCGACGAGCAGCCCCACGAACAACCCGGCGGAGGCGCCGAGCAGCGTGGTGAGCACGCTGGCCGGCCGTCGGAGTCTCACTGCGCGCGCCCCTTCTCGGTGACGGGCCCGCAGGCGGTCCCGGTGGCTCAAGATCCGTCGTCGTCGGCCGATCTCTAGACAAGGGATTGCGCCGAACGGCGTAACACCCCATGTCTGTATCGAGCGTTCTCGCGGTTACTTGACCCGGAAAGGCCAGCGGTGGACCTGCACGCCTATGTGACGTTGCTGCGAAAGCATGTGCGTCAGATCGCGCTGGTCTTCCACTGCGCCGTACTCGTGGCCGGGTACTTCGCCTTCACCTCGCCGAAAGTCTACGAATCGCGGATCAGACTGTTCGTCACGACGCAGGCGCAACCACCCGATCCGCAGGGGTTCGCCTCGGCGTCGGACTCCTACTCGGAGGCTCTGCTAGCGGTCGAGCGGGTGAAGTCGTACTCGGACATGATTACCGGTCACCGGGTGGCAGATGAGGTGATCAAGCGGCTCAATCAGAAGGACGCTGCCGGCAACGTGATCATTCCGCGCCTCCGGGCCTCCGCCCCGACGGACACGGTGCTCATCGACGTCGTCGCGAGCGACAACGATCCCCAGCGAGCGATGGAGACCGTCAACATGACGGGCGACGTCTTCGTCGAGATCGTCGAATCCCTCGAGCGCACGCCGGGTGTCGCGAACGCCCCGCTGCGCATCTCGGTGTACGAACGCGGCCAGCTGCCGTACGCGCCGGTCGCCCCGCGCAAGAAGCTGATGCTCATCATGGGCGGCTTCTTCGGGCTCGCCGCAGGCATCGGCCTCGCCATCGTCCGCGACAAGCTCGACCGCACGCTCAAGACCGCGGAGGCGCTGAGTGCCGTGGCGCACGCACCGGTGCTCGGCGTGATCGGGTACGACTCGCAGACACCGAGGCGACCCCTTGTCGTGCGGTCGCATCCGCAGTCGCCGACCGCAGAGTCATTCCGCCAGCTCCGCACCAACATCCGGTTCGTCAACGTCGACGCGACCGTCCGGTCGTTCGTCGTCACCAGCGCGGTGTCGGACGAAGGCAAGTCCACCGTCTCGTGCAACCTGGCCCTCGCCCTGGCACAGGCCGGACAGCGGGTGATCCTCGTCGAGGCAGACCTGCGCAAACCATCGGTGCGGCGCTACATGGGCGTCGAAGGTGCCGTCGGGCTCACGAACGTACTCTTGGGCGAGGTCGGGTTGGACGACGTACTCCAGCGCAGGAACGCCGGTCATCTCTGGGTGCTCCCGGGTGGCACCATCGCGCCCAACCCGAGCGAACTGCTCGGCTCGCACGCCATGATCGACGTGATCGAACGCCTCGAGTCGATGGCCGACGTCGTCATCTTCGACACGCCGCCGCTTCTCCCGGTCACCGACGCCGCGGTTCTCGGCGTCAACACCGACGGCGCGGTGCTCGTGGTCCGCAGCGGGCACACGACGCATGAGCGACTCGAGCGCGCGGTCGAATCGCTGACCGCCGTCGACGTACGGATCATCGGGTGTGTGCTCAACATGGCGCCCACCAAGGGTCCCGATGCCTACCACTACTACTCGTACTACGGGCAGAAGGCGCCGAACATGCGCCAGCGCCGCCAGCAGCGACTACGTCGCGTTCCCGGCGACTCGATGCCGGCGCAGCGCCCGGCCCAGCCGGCTGTCATGGAGGCGGCCGGGCCGACGCCGGTGTCCGCGCACCACGGCCGGGACGCGTAACGCTCAGCTGCCGGTGCGCCGAGCGCGCCAGTAAGCCCGCACAGCGGGACCAAGGCGCACCAGCAGCCACACCGGCCGCCAGAGATACGCGGCTGCGAGTCCGACCCGGCCACGCTGCGCCAGCGGTGACCAGGTACGCATGAACGCCGGCGTCGGGACAACCTCGCGGGCCAGCTCGCGCAGGAGCCCGCGGCGGTGGCCGCGCTCGATCAGTCGCGCCACACCGAGGGACATCGGCGGCGGCGTGCCCCCGCGGAGCCGCTCGTAGGCCCCGGAGCTCAGCCTCGCGTCCAGCTGCGCGAGCAACACCTGACCGGCCGCCAACCGTTCGAGTCCGGCAGCGAAGGCGGCGGTGGCGTCAATGTCCCGAGCGAGCCCGAGTGCGGCTCGCCAGGTGGTCTCGTCAAGACCGGTGAGCGCTCGGGACAGGTCATCGATCGGCTGGCGGGTGTCCCTCCCGTCCTGGGCGGCGTGCAGGGCCATGTGCATCGCCCTGGCCGGCACGCTCAGAACGCGTACTCGCTCGTCGGCGACCTCGAGGTCGTCGGTGCGGGCGGACAACCGCGACCACACCGTATTCGGCGTCGCGCGGGCGCCCGCCAGCGTGAAATGCAGGTCGACCTCCGACGCCATTCCGGCGTGCTCGCGACGGAAGGTTCGCGAGTGGTCGTCGCGCTCGTGCGCGAGCGCGGTCCGCATCGGATCGGTGAAGCCG
>JBDSAK010000506.1:0-12078 GCA_039922195.1 Mycobacteriales bacterium | reverse complement strand
CTGCGTCGAAGTCGATCCTGACCGGGCGCACAGGCGATTGGAAAACGGCTACCTCGACGAGGTTGCCGACTCGCTCGACGACGGCCTCGCGCGGTGCACAGTAGCGGTTGCGGAGAGCCGGGCGCTGTCAGTCGCTGTCATTGCCAACTGTGCGGACGTCGTACCCGAGTTGCTGCGGCGGGGCGCTCCCGTCGACATCGTCACAGACCAAACGAGCGCGCACGATGCGCTGCACGGCTATGTGCCCCAAGGGATTTCTCTGGAGGACGCGGTTTCCTTGCGCAAGGACAAGCCGAGTGAGTACGTCGATCGGTCCCGTGCCTCGATGGCGGTGCACTGCCAGGCGATGCTCGACTTCCAGTCTGCCGGTGCTGTCGTCTTCGACTACGGCAACGGGTTGCGCGGCCAGGCGCAGGACGCCGGTGTCAGCAACGCGTTCGACTACCCGGGCTTCGTCGCGGCGTACATCCGGCCGCTGTTCTGCACAGGCACAGGCCCCTTCCGGTGGGCGGCGCTCTCAGGTGAGCCGGCCGACCTGGCGGCGACGGATAACGCTGTGCGGCAGGCGTTCCCCGACAACGAGCCGCTGCACCGCTGGCTCGATTTCGCCAGCGCCAAGGTCAAGGGGCAAGGACTGCCGAGCCGCATCTGCTGGCTCGGCTACGGCGAGCGGCACGTCGCCGGCGAGATCTTCAACGACCTCGTCGCCCGAGGCGTCGTCAGCGCCCCGATCGTCATCGGTCGCGACCATCTCGACGCGGGCAGTGTCGCAAGTCCCGAGCGGGAGACCGAGGCGATGCGCGATGGCTCCGACGCGATCGCCGACTGGCCGATCCTCAACGCGCTGCTCAACACCGCGTCGGGCGCGAGCTGGGTGAGCGTGCACCACGGCGGCGGCGTCGGCATCGGCAAGTCGATCCACGCCGGCGTCGTCATCGTTGCCGACGGCACCGCGGAAGCCGCCCGCAAACTCGAACTCACGTTGACCAACGATCCCGGCACCGGCGTTCTCCGGCACGCCGATGCGGGTTACGAAACGGCGATCGATCACGCCCAGTCAGTCGGCGTGCGGATCCCACTCGAACCAGGTACGCACGCACCGGTATGGCAGAGCGAGCGGCCGCAGGCATGACCGACCTGCTCGTTCGCGGGATCGGCCGGCTGCTGACCATGCAGGGCAGCGGCGTCGGCGTCGTCGAGGATGCCGCAGTCGTGGTGACGGACGGGCTCGTGTCGTGGGTCGGTCACTCGCCCGACCTCCCCGCGGGTCTGGGTGATCGGCCCGAGCTGGATGCGGGCGGTGCGTGTGTCACACCAGGCTTCGTCGACCCGCACACGCACCTGATCTGGGCGGGCTCACGCCGCGACGACTTCGTCGACCGTCTCGACGGGACGTCGTACGCCGAGGTTGCAGCGCGCGGCGGCGGCATCCACTCGACGGTTCAGCAGACCCGCGCCGCGTCGTACGCCGAGCTGTACGACGCTGCGGCCGCCCGCATATACGCCGCCGCACGAACGGGTACGACGACACTCGAGATCAAGACCGGCTACGGGCTCTCCCCCGATGACGAGTGCCGGCTGCTCGACGTGGCGGACGACCTACGTCGCCACTGCCCCGAGGCGATCGAGACGACGTACCTCGGCGCGCACGCCGTGCCGCCGGACTCGGGCCGGACACCGTACGTCAACGAGATCATCGGCGAGCTCCCGAATGCCTGGATGCACAACGCGGGCTGGTGCGACGTGTTTTGCGATGCCGGCGCGTTCACCCTCGACGAGGCACGTCGCATTCTCACGGCCGCACGCGAGGCCGGGCTCGGGCTGCGGCTGCACGCCGAGCAGATCGAGCGCACCGGCGCGGCCGAACTCGCCGCGGAGCTCGGCTGCGCGAGCGCCGACCACCTCGACCACGTCGACACCGCCGGTGCTCGCGCGATGGCCGCGGCCGGCGTCGTCGGCGTCCTGCTTCCCGCATCGACCCTCACGCTAGGGCACGGCAACTGGGACGCCTGGCGCACCCTGGACGGTGCGGGTGTCACTGTCGCGCTTGGCACCGACTGCAATCCCGGTACGTCGTGGTGCGAGTCGATGCCGTACGTCATGGCGCTCGCCTGCCTCTCCTACCGGATGCCCGTCGAGGCCGCGTTCCGCGCAGCGACCGTCAATGCGGCCGCTGCCCTGCGGCGTACCGACGTCGGCCGGGTCGTCGTCGGCGCGAGAGGTGACCTCGCGATACTCAACGCCGACCACGAAGCCGATCTACTGGCGCACCTGGGAGCAGTTCCAGTGGCCGCGACAGTCACGGCGGGCGCCACTACTCACTCGGGCGTGTGACAGACCGCTTCAACGTTGTGGCCGTCGGGGTCGCGGACGAACGCGCCGTAGTAGTGCTCGTGATACTCGGGCCACTCCTTCGGCTCGTGCAGTACCTCCATGCCACACATGACCGCAGCCTCGCGGAACGCGCGTACGGCGGCGCGGTCCGGCGCCTTCAGGGCGAGGTGGATGGGGCGGTTGGTCGCCTGCCGCTCGAGCGGACCGAGCCAGAAGCTCGGGAAGTCGACTCCGAAGCCGATGACGTCGCCGTACTCGAGGATGCGGCGGCCGCCCAGCGGCGCGCACACGGCATCGTAGAACGCGGCGCTCCTCGCGACGTCGTCGCACTGGATGGAGATGTGGTCGAGCATGCGAGCCTCCTAGATCAGGTCGTGTGCACGGTTGGTCACAGTGTGTGCGTGTCGTTTCCGAAGGCTTGACCTGACCCGCTAGTCTTGCCCCGACGATCACGCAAACCTGCGGCCGACCAGGGCTGCGGCGTGGACGTCACCGTCGAGTCGGCCACTCCATCAGGGGTGGTCGAGCCGGGGACCCAGGTCCCAGGGGTGAGTCGATGCGTCGCCGGAACGTCGGCGCGCGTCGTAGGGCCGATCTTCCCGCCCGAACCCGTCAGCTAACTCGGTAGGCGGTCACGGAGGAGAAGGAGAGCCGGCCATCGCGCCGACCCGCCGGCAGACCAGGACGGTCGCCCTAGTTCTGGCCGGGCTGCTCGCCGTCGCGGCGTTGCCCGCGCACGCGGCGCCCGCGCAGGTCCCCTTGACCGGGGCGGAGCAGATTGCGCAGGCCCGGGTCGAACTCGACGCTCTCAATGAGAAGGTCGACGCGGCCGTCGAGGACTTCAATGTCGGCACCATCGCGCTCGACAAGGCCCAGAAAGACGCTCAGCTCGCCGACACTCGCGTCGCACGCTCCCGGGCGAAGCTGGCCAGACTGAAGGCTGAGTACGGCACCGTGGCGGCCGCCGCCTACCGCGGCGGGGCGGCCGACGGCTTCGTCAGCCTGGTCATGACCTCGAGCCCGCAGACCTTCCTGGATCGCGCGAGCACGCTCGACCACATCGCCCGCAACAAGCGCGACCAGATGTTGGTGCTGCGTGCGGCAGACCGCGAGCTGAGGGCTGCGAGCGATGCGAGCGACGTTGCGCTCGGCAAGCAGCAAGCCGTGGCGGTCCAGCTCGCGAAGACCAAGGCCGCGATCGACAAGGACGTCGCCCAGCAGGAAAAGCTGCTCAAGCAGCTCGAAACCGATGAAGCCAAGCGGATCGCTGCCGAGATCGCTGAGCGCAAGCGGCAGGCAGCGCTGGCCGCCGCCCGCGCCCGGGCCAAGGCCGAGAGGGCCAGGCTCGCCCGGATCGAGGCGGCGCGCGTGGCGCGGGTGGCCACGGAGAAGCGCGCCCGCCTGCAGCGCGAGGCCCAGCTCAAGGCGCGGGCTCGGATGAATCAGCAGCGTGCGGTTGCTGCCGCCGCGGCCGAAGCGGCTGCGCTCGAGGCGGCGGAGGAAGAGCGCGCGGCGCGGGTCGCCGAGGCCGCCGCCGCGGCCGAAGAGGCACGCGACAACCAGGAGGCCGAGGCCGCCGAGCGGCCCGAACCCAAACCCGAACCCGACCCCGAACCCAGTCCCGAACCCGAGCCCAGCGGTGGGAGCCGCGCGTCAATCGCCGTCCGGTCGGCGTACGCCCAGTTGGGCAAGCGCTACGTCTGGGCGGCCGACGGCCCCAACACGTTCGACTGCTCCGGGCTGACCATGTACGTGTGGGCGAAGGCGGGCGTGTCGCTGCCGCATTCGAGCCGCGCCCAGTTCCACGAGGGCCGCCGCGTCAGCCGCAGCGAATTGCGATCTGGAGACCTGGTGTTCTTCGGCAGCCCGATCCACCACGTCGGGATCTTCATCGGTGGGGGACAATACATCGCGGCGCCGCAGACCGGTGACGTGGTGAGTATCAGGAGCATGGCGCGCAACGACTACACGGGTGCGGTCCGGCTCTGATCGAGCGAAAGGACCGTTGGTGAACACCCGGAACTTCTCTGCTGCGCTGGGCCTGGTGGCCCTTCTTTCCACAGCCTGCGGCGGTGGTGGGGGCGACAAGGGCAGCGCTTCGCGCACTCTGCAAATCGGCATGGTGGACACGGCGTACCAGCCCACCACGCTGGCGGTCGCTCGCGGTGAGAAGGTCACCTTCACCTTCGCCAACAAGGGCACAGCAGCGCACGATGCGTACGTCGGCGACGTCGCCGCGCAGGCGGAGCACGAGAAGGACATGGCCACTGCGGCCGGCCACGGTGGTGGGCATGGCGGCGGGGACAAGGACGCCCTCACCGTGGATCCTGGTAAGACCGGTTCGCTGACCCACACGTTCGACCAGGCCGGGGTCTTCGAGATCGGCTGCCATCAGCCGGGTCACTACGCGTCCGGCATGAAGCTCACCGTCACCGTTGCGTAAGCGCCGGAGGTCCTCCCAGCGCCGCACGCTGGTGATCATCTCGTTGATCGCGGTGCCGCTCCTCGCGCTGCTCGGCTGGTCGATACTGCGTCGCGGTGACGGCGACCGCACGGGTTCGCTGCCGCGGGTCGACGCGAAGGACGACCCTGGTTTCGCGCACGTGCACGGCTTGGGGATCGACCCGGCGTCCGGAACGCTGTACGCCGCTACCCACTACGGATTGTTCGTTGTCCCTGACGAGGGCCCGCCGAGTCGGGTCGCGAACCGCTTCCAGGACACGATGGGTTTCACCGTGGCCGGCGCCAATCGCCTGCTGGGGAGCGGACATCCCGATGTGCGCGAGGGCCTGCCGTCCCGCCTGGGGCTGATCGAGTCGCGGGACGGTGGCACGTCATGGCAGAGCCTGTCGCTGTCTGGGCAGGCAGACTTCCACGCGCTGCGCGCGGCTCACGGGTCGGTCTACGGATACGACTCTGGCGGGCGCTTCATGGTCAGCACCGACCTCAAGACGTGGGATACCCGGTCGTCGGTCGCGATGCGCGATTTCGCGGTCAGCCCGGCTGATGCCGAGACACTTCTCGCCACGACTGAGCGGGGCTTGCAGCGCAGCACCGACGGCGGCCGCACCTTTTCCGGCGTGCCGAGCGCGCCGCCGCTGGTCGTGCTGGGGTGGGCGACGGCAAGCGATGTGTACGGTGTCGGTCCCGATGGGCAGGTCCACCACAGTCGCGATGGCGGTGTCACGTGGGCATCGGTGAGTCACCTGGACGGCGAGCCGCACGCGTTCGCAGTCAGCGGTGACCGGCTGCTGGCCGCCACCGCCGATGGCATCTTCGAATCGTCGGATGGTGCGCACACGTGGCGTCTGCGCCACCGCTTGGAGCGGTAAGTCCCGCCGGCGAACGAAATGGGTCGGCCAGGCGTCTCAGCCATGTACTCGACGCTTGGGAGCGCACGATGAATGGTCCGCCGACAGACGCTCGAGCGCGCGATGCGTCAGCAGCCCTCACCCCGCACGAGCGCGAGCGAGTCCGAGGCACGCTGTTCCTGCTGGGCGTGCGCGGCGCAGACATCGAAGACCTGACTCAGGATGTCCAGGTTCGCCTTCTCGAGCACGCGGGCACCGTCGCGGCGCGCGCGTCCTGGTGTTGCGCCGTCGCCGCCAACCTGGCCCGCGACCGGGCCCGGCGCGAGATCCGCTGGCGCGCGCTGGTACCGCGAATCACTGCAGGCCGGCGCGACGACACCGATCCAGACGTGGCGCTGCGCGAGTCCGTGCGCGCCGGGCTTGCCAAACTCCCCGCTGACCTGCGGGCGGTCGCCGTACTCCGCTTCTACGCAGACCTCTCGGTTCCCGAGATCGCGGACGTGCTGCGGGTGCCTGAGGGAACGGTGAAATCGCGGCTGCATCGCGCCGCCTCCCAACTGCGAATCCTGCTACCGCGAGAGAGCGTGACGTCATGACTGTGCCCACTGACCTCCTGGCTGAAGTGCTCGACGGAACTGCCTCCCCATCAGCGGAGGCGAGCGCAATCGAGCACGACCTCGACCGCATTCGCCGCGGGCTGGAACTGGTTGTGCAAACGCCGGAAGCAGCACGGGGCGGGTCGCTGCTGCGCCCGCTCTCTGCCGCTGCCGCGATCGCCATGGTGACCGGGATCGCCGTCGCGGTGTCCATCAGCAGCACCGATCGCAGTCCGCGGGTCGCACAACCCGCGCCGAGTTCGCCGGCTGCGGTCGCGCCGACCTCGGCCGCAACCACTGCAGAACAAAGCGGCCCGGTCCTGGGGATGCCGGCACCGGCCCTTTCCGTGCAGGATCGCGTGCGGCAAGCGGACCGCATCGTCGTCGGAACGGTGACCAAGCTGACCCGCGGCGAAGGCGAGTCGATGGGCAAGTACGTGCTGGCAACCGTCTCCGTCAACGAATCGCTGAAGCCACAAGGGCTAGCAGGCGAGGTAGTTGCGTTCGACTACGACTACAGCGGAGCGATCGTGAGCACCGAGACGAGTTCGCCGCCGTGGGAGGTCGGGCAGGAGCTGCTGCTGTTCCTGGTGAGCGACGCAGGCACGGTCAGCGAAAACCTCCAGCCGGCGCACCTGCAGGTGGCCGAGGGGGCGAGCGGCCGGTACGCGGCGAAGGACGGCACGGTCGACGCACCCTTTACGTTGGACGACGTCCGAGCACTCGCCGCCGGAACCCCCTAGCCGAGTGTTTTGTCAGAGCTGCCGCGCGCCCCGAAACGATCTGTGGCGAAGTCGATCTTGCGCCGAGCGTGCAGCGGCGACGGCTTCGCCACAGATCACCAGCCGGGACGGACGTCGTCTGCGGTCAGCCCGCAGTCCGCAGGCCGGGCGAGGCCGCCGGAAGCCCTAGCCGGAGTAGTCAGGCCCCGCGTGCGTCGGCGTGATGCGCCACAGCACCCGCTGGTCGCGCGTCATCGCTGCCCGGTAGTCGTCCCAATCCGGATGCTCGCCGGCAACGCTGCGGTAGTAATCGACGAGCGGCTCCATGGCCTCGGGCAGCGTGATGATCTCGACCGTCCCGTCGACGTACAGCCAGTCGCCGAAGAACTGCTCGGTGAGAACGCACAACGTCACGCGCGGGTCGCGCCGCACGTTGCGCGTCTTGACGGCGGTCTCGCGCGTGCTGATGACGACGTAGCCGGCCCCGTCGACGGCCGCGGTCACCGGGGTCAGCTGCGCCCGGCCGTCGGTGCGGTACGTCGCCAGCACCGCGCGGTGGTTGGTCTTGATGAACTCCCGCGCCGCATCCAGGTCCATGCACGCAGTCTACGGAGCTTGAACTGCGCCGTTCGCTGCCGCATGTGACGATGAATCATGCGTCGAATGATCTGGCTCCTGCTGCTCGGCCTCCTGATCAACGGCTGCAGTCGCAACGACAAGCCGGCAGTTCGGGCGACAGCCACGCCGGCTGCGTCAGCCACCGCGTCTGCGTCCGCCTCCGTGCCGTCAGCCACCGCGTCTCCGTCCGCCTCCGCGCCGTCAGCGAGCGCCGTCTCGTCGGCACCGCCTTCGGTTGCGGCCGGTCCCTTGACGGACGGGCCGCCGAAATTGGAGCCGGTTGGCTCGTTCAAGTCCCCGATGTACCTGACCGCGCCCATCGGCGACAAGCGGCTCTTCATCGTCGAGCAGGCAGGCGTCGTGCGCGTCGTCGACAGCGGGAAGGTCGCCCGCGAGCCGTTCCTCGACATCTCCAAGGACGTGAAGTCAGGCGGTGAGCAGGGCCTGTTGTCGATTGCCTTCTCGCCGGACTATGCGAACGACGGACACGTGTACGTCTACTACACAGACAACGACGGTCACAGCCGGGTGGTCGAGTTCACGCGCGACACCGGCGGCGATCGGGTCGATCCCGAGTCGCGGCGAGAGCTGCTGAAGGTCGATCAGCCGTACTCCAACCACAACGGCGGCCTGTTGCTCTTCGACTCGTCGAAGATGCTGCTCATCGGGCTCGGCGACGGCGGCTCCGGCGGCGATCCCGAGGACCGCGGGCAGAACATGAAGGCGCACCTCGGCAAGCTGCTGCGCATCGACCCGCGCCCGGCGGGCGAGCGGCCGTACGGCATCCCCGCGGACAACCCGTTCGTCGGTCGCGACAGCGCACGACCGGAGATCTGGGCGTACGGTGTGCGCAATCCGTGGCGCTTCTCGTTCGGGCCCGACGGCACGTTCTTCCTCGCCGACGTGGGCCAGAATGTCGCGGAAGAGATCAAGGTCGTGACGCCCGAGGTCGCGCGCGGCGCGAACTACGGATGGGCTGTGTTCGAAGGTGACCAACAGTTCAAGGACCGCGAGTTGACTCCGGGTGGCGCCTTGGTCGAGCCGTCGCTCGTCTACGGCCACGACGAGGGCAGGTGCTCGGTCACTGGCGGCGGCGTGTACGGCGGGTCGGTCGTCGCGCTGCGCGGAAAGTACTTGTACGGCGATTACTGCAGCGGCGAGGTATGGGCGGCGACGGTGACCGGCACGAAGCTGTCGGACCCGCAGCTCGTGTTCACGGTGCCCTCGATCTCGTCATTCGGGGTCGACGATGCCAGCGAGATGTATGTCATGTCGACAGAGGGCGCGGTGCAGCGAATCACCGCGTGACGCGCGCTGTCAGCCTGGAAAGCGTTGGGCCGCAGGGGATCTAGCGGTGCCTGCGGCGCAGGTCGTGTTCGTGCACAATCGCCTGCGCGTAGCCCAGGGGCATGTCGTGCTCGCCTCGCAGCCAGCGCACCCGGTCCTCGAAGCGCAGCAGCGCCGGGCCTTCGTCGAGCATCTCGAACCACTGGGGGATCGCTCGTCCGGTGATCTCGGGCACTCGCTCGAGAACGCCGTTGTGGATCGCCATCGAGTGGTTGAGCGCCATGTGCGGCCTCCGTCGAATCGGCTCCTGCCCGGGACCTCTCGAATCGAGAGTGCCCCAGCGGCGCCGTCCCGACAACCCCCCGATTCGGTGCAACTTCCCTAGGGGAGCGCGCCCGCGCTGCGGAGCACGTGCAGTGCGGCCGGCAGACCGGCGAGCGCAGTTGCGAGATCGCCGGGCCGGGCGATGGTGTGCGCCCGCCGCCGGACGTAACAACGGATCGCGGTATCGAACGCCAACGGCCCGGCGGCCTGCCGCGCTCGCAGCAGCGCCGCGCCGCCCTGCACGTAGACCCCGCGGTAGTACGACCCCTGCCGGTTCTCCCAGTAGCTCATCGGCCGGCCGACCCGGCCGCGGGCGTCGGCCGGGATGGTCATCGACGTGTAGCGCGACGCCGTTCCGTGGTGCAGGGCCTCGGCGTACGTCGCGAACCCTTCGTCGAGCCAGGGGTCGCGCGCCTGGTTGTTGCCGACGAGGCCGTAAAAGTACTCGTGCGCGACCTCGTGTGACCCGGTGGGATCGCGGTACTCGCCGGCGCCCAGCATGATCGCGCCGGGGAACTCGATCCCGCCGGTCAGCCGGGGAAGTACGACGACGCTCAGGTCGGCGTACGGGAACGGGCCGAGGAGGCGCGCGTACGCCGCCATGGAGTCGGCGATCACCGCCGCGACCGCCGCGGGATTGTCGGCCACGTTCGGTGCGGACCCGACGATCACCGGTGTCACGCCGACCAGCCGCCGCGAGACGCGGAACCGACCGACCGCGACCATCGCGTCGCGCACGGAGTTGGCAGTGAACACCCGCTCCCGGCGAGTCGCCGAGATCAGCCGATTGGACTTCAGCCGGCCGGTTGCGAGTACGTCGTCACCGACGCCGGTGCGCACCGCCAGGGTGCGCAGCAGCGCGTCCTCGCTCGTCGTGCGCTCACCCCACAACGTGCCAGCCCGATCCGTCGCCCAGCCCACGCCCCGCTCCCACGCCAGTAGTGGGTGCCCCGAGCCCCACCACGCGGTCTGGCCGTCGCTGCCGATGCGGTCAGTGCCGCGCCGCGGCAGCGTCACGTGGAAGCGCACGTCGATGACCAGTCGGGAGCCGGCAGCGACCGTCCGCGGCAACGGGACGATCACGTACGTCGACCCGTCGTTCGCGGGGAGACGGGTCGTTTGCACCGCACCGGAGACGGCGACCCGCGACACGTGGCCGTGCGCCCCGTCGGCACGCTGGCCGGGATCGTTGACCCACTGCCGCAGCACGACCCGATCCGTGGCGAGGTCTGGCGTGAACTCGATGTGCTCCAGTCCGTTGAAGCGCGTGCGGTCGGTAGACAGGTCGAAGCGCAGGTCGAGCACCGGACGGTCGGCCCGCGGGGCGGCGTACCCCGCCGGACACGCGGGCGAGGAGGTCGCTGCGACGGGCACATCGGGAAACACCCGGGCCGGTGCGGCTGCAGCGGGCGCTGCGGCCGCGCCGCTGACCGGCAGGACGAGGGCGAGCGCGATGCACGCGCGGGTCAGTCGGCGCATCCACCCACAGTAATCTGCTGGTGTGGACGAGCGGGTTGCTTCCCTGGCGGAGCTGACCGATGAGATCGAAGACCGGTCCCGTTCGCTGGTCGAGACCACGCGGCGGTATTCGACGGGCCAGTGGCGCCGCAGCACCGGTGTTGCATCAGTCGCCGAGAGCGTCCAGGCCTTGGTGACTCGGTTGGCGGAACTCGAACACGCGGTCGAGGTCGCAGCGGGGGAGCGGCCGGCGGCGTGGCGGTCACCGAGCCCGGCGCCGTACCCGGGCGCATTGCCGGATCGGCTCGCGGTCGTGTCCAACGACCTCGTGGCGGTATTGCGCGCGGCACCAGGCGACCTGCAGGTCTGGTACGCCGACGAGCTGGTCGCCGTCGTCGAGATCGCCAAGGTCGCCGCCGCCGCCGTACGCCGGATTCCGGTCTAGGCGTACTGACATGCGGCAGGATGCGGCACTACCGGGCGGTCCGCCGCCCACGACGAGGGGCGCGGCGCATGGTCGAAGTCGGATTGCTTCAGCCAGCCGACCGCACACAGTGGGAAGCGCTGTTCCGCGCGTACATCCACTTCTACGGGCGGGCCGAGCCGGACGAGATGTACGAACGGGCTTGGCGCGAATTCCAGGCTGCCGATCGGTTGCACGCGCTGGGAGCACGACTGGACGGTCGGCTCGTCGCCGTCACGCATTTCTTCATCCATCCGAGCACGTCCGGCCCGGACGTCTGCTACCTCCAGGACCTTTTCGCCGCACCGGATATGAGGGGCCGGGGTGCGGGCCGCGCGTTGATCTCCGCAGTGGCCACCTGGGCTCAAGCCGCGGGATGCCGCCGGCTCTACTGGCACACACATGAGACGAACTCCAGGGCTCGGCGCCTGTACGACCAGGTTGCCGTCAACGCGGGCTTCATCGAGTACGAGATGGACCTGCCCTAGTTCGCCGAACGACGCTTGCCCGCCTCAGAGCCGGCGCGCTGCCCCGACAGACACGTGCCGGCCTCCCGCCGTGCGCTGAGCAGCTGTTCCGTGGACTCGCCAACCAGGCCGGCGAGTTTCAGGACAGGCGCTCGATCACCATCGCCATCCCCTGGCCACCACCGACGCACATCGTCTCGAGACCGAACGTCGCGTCGCGTGTCTGCAAGCCGTTGATCAACGTCCCGGTGATGCGCGCACCCGTCATGCCGAACGGGTGACCGACGGCGATCGCGCCGCCGTGCACGTTGAGCCGGTCGACGTCGATGCCGAGTTCCTGGTAGGACGGAATCACCTGCGCCGCAAACGCCTCGTTGATCTCGACCAGGTCCATGTCGCCGATCGACATGCGCGCCCGCGCCAGCGCTTGCCGTGACGCCTCCACCGGGCCGAGCCCCATGATCTCCGGCTGCAGCGCTGTCACCCCCGTCGACACGA
>JBDSAK010000505.1:0-3631 GCA_039922195.1 Mycobacteriales bacterium | reverse complement strand
GCCCTACGCGGAGTTGCTCAGCTGGTGCCGGACCCATCCGGATCTGGCTGACCAGGCGTTCTCGACGTTGTCGTACTTCGACGTGGCTGTCCTCGGCGCCACAGCGACCGCGCCCGCGCTGTTCAGTGTCGCAATGCACGACCCGACCTGCCCACCCTCGACGGTCTTCGCGGCGTACAACAACTACGGCGGCGACAAGGACATCCGGATCTGGTCGTGGCACGAGCACGAGGGCGGCCAATCGCGGCAGCGCGCCGAGCAAGTCGCCTGGCTGGCGAAGACGCTCTCGGCGAGTTGACGGGACGGAACCGGTGCCGCAGGGACCGCGTCCAACCGCCATGAGATGGCGCCGGTTATTGCTCGCCTTGCTCGCGCTGGCCGCCGCGGTGCACGTCGCGGCCGCGGCGCCTGCGGGTGCGTGCAGCTGTACGTCGGGCCCATCGGGCGATCAGCAGTATGTCGGCTGGGCAGACGCCGTGTTCGTCGCGGAATTCGTCAGCTACTCGCCGCCACCGCAGCGAGCCACCATGAGCTCGATGGATCCGGCGGTCTGGACGTTCGCGGTGAGTGCGGTCTACAAGGGCGAGGTAGCCGCGCAACAGGACGTCGTCAGTGCTTCGAACGGCGCGTCGTGCGGACTCGAGCTGCCGCACGCGGGGCGCTTCCTGCTGTTCGCGTCGACGTCGGGCGATCCCGCGACAACCGTCGATGGACCCGTCTTGTACAGCCATTTGTGCGCGGGCAATCGTGCTCTCGGGGATGCTGAAGTCCCTGCGCTGCTGGAGAAACCCAAGCCGCCTCTGCCCGGCGTGCGCGCCGCAGTCCTACCACCGACATCGAGTCCGTCCATGTCGCCCTCGTCCATGTCGCCCTCGTCCATGTCGCCCTCGTCCGTTTCGCCCAGTGTCGAGGCAGCAGTCACCGCTCGCCGATCGGGCCCCGGCTCCGGTGTCGACTGGGCGACAGTCGCGGTGGGCGTCACGGGTGGCGTAGCGGTTGCACTGACCGCGGCAATGCTCCTGCCCAGGCGCCGCCGCAGTCCGGGCCGATGACGCAGGTGGCGCTACTCCTGCTTGCAGCCCTCATCGCCGCGCAGGCCGGTGGCGAGCAGCTTGTCCTCCGCCGAATGGACCGAAACTCCGAGTACGCCGACGGGGTAGACGAGGGTGGCTACCTTGTTGCAGAGCTTGATCGCGGCCGCGCCGCCCGCTGCGGGCAACGTGGTGAACACCGTCGCCTCGAGGCACCCTGCCGAGATCTCGACCTTGCTGACCGTGGGGGGTCCGCCGATCACCTTGGAGACCGCGGCCTGCGTCTTGTCGGCAACCTCCTGGGTGCAGGCGGCGCTCGCCACGACGGCCTCCGAGGCAGCAGCGCTGGGCTCCGCACCCGAGTCCGAACTCGGCGAGGTGAGTGGGGTGGCCGAGTCGCTGGCCGTTACCGAGGCTGCCGGCGAGTTCGAGCTGGCCCTGACTGAGCTGTCCCTGTCTGAGCTGGCCCTGTCTGAGCTGGCCTTGTCCGAGTCGCCGCTGCAACCAGCAATCGCCAACGTCACCGCGAGCAGCGCGCCGACCTGCGCAGACCGGAGGCTGCCAGACATGCGGAACTCCTAGGTCGGGTCAGGCTTGCGCGGGCTCGACGTCCACGGCAACGTCCGCGACCACTGGCGCGGTCGTCTCGGGGTCGACGATGACCTCTGGCTTCACCAGGGACTTGGCCAGGATCTGTGCGACATCGAGCACCTCGACGTGCTGGTGCGCATCACCGGAAGCCTTCCTGGCGTCGACCGCGTCGGACAACATGACCAGGCAGTAGGGGCACGCGGTGGACACCACATCTGCGCCCGTCGAGAGCGCTTCGTCGACGCGTTCGACGTTGACGGCCTTGCCGATCTTCTCTTCCATCCACATGCGGGCGCCGCCGGCACCGCAGCAGAAGCCGCGGTCCTTGCACCGGTGCATCTCGGTCTGTCGCAGCCCCTGGATGGCGCCGAGCACGTCACGCGGCGGCGTGTAGACCTTGTTGTGCCGGCCCAGGTAGCACGGGTCGTGATAGGTCACGCTGCCATTGACCGGCATCACCGGGACGAGCTTGCCCTCGTCGATCAACGTCGCCAGCAGCTGCGTGTGATGGACCGTTTCGTAGTTGCCGCCAAGCTGCGGGTATTCGTTGGCGATCGTGTTGAAGCAGTGCGGGCAGGTCGCGACGATCTTCTTCGCCGCCTTGCTGTTGAGCAGTTCGACGTTCGCCTTGCCGAGCTCCTGATAGAGGTACTCGTTGCCGATGCGGCGGGCGGGATCGCCGGTGCAACCTTCTTGGGACCCGAGCACGGCGAAGCTCACGCCGGCCGTGTGCAGCAACTCTGCGACGGCCTTGGTCACCTTGATCGAGCGGTCCTCGAGCGCGCCCGCGCAGCCCACCCAGAAGAGCCACTCGACATCGTCGGGGATGCGGCCGTCACTGATGACCCGTACGTCGAAGGGCATGTCCGCGATCCAGTCGGCGCGCTTCGTGGCGGGCAGCCCCCACGGGTTGCCGGCGCTCTCGAGGTTGCGCAGCATCACGCCGGCTTCGCTCGGGAAGTTCGACTCGATCAGCACCTGGTAGCGGCGCATGTCGATGATGTGGTCGATGTGCTCGATGTCGACCGGGCACTGCTCGACGCACGCACCGCACGTGGTACACGACCAGAGCACCTCGGGGTCGATCACGCCGCCGACCTCCGGGCCGCCGACGAGCGGGCGCTGCGCCTCGGCCGCGGCTGACAGGTCACCGTCGAGGATGAACGGAGCCTTGGCGAACATGTGGTCGCGCAGATTGAGAATGAGCAGCTTCGGCGACAAGGGCTTGCCGGTGTTCCAGGCGGGGCATTGCGACTGGCAGCGGCCGCACTCGGTGCAGGTCGCGAAGTCGAGCAGTCCCTTCCACGTGAAGTCCTCGAGCTTGCCCGCGCCGAAGGTGTCGTCGTCAGCTGGATTGTCGAAGTCGACGTCCATGTCGGGCAGCGCGCCGAGGGCGAGACCGTGCGGGTTGCGCTTGAAGAAGATGTTGGGGAACGCCGTGAAGCGGTGCCACGCGATCGTCATCCGCGGCGTGATCGCGATCACCGCGAACCAGAGCATGGACACCGCGATCTTGAACGTCGCCACAGCGAGAATCGCGTTGCGCAGGCTGGCGGCGCTCCCACCGTCGAACAGGGCGTCGCTCAGCGCGGTGCCGATCGGCGCATGGTCGCGGTCGAGCGTGCCTGCGGCGACCCGCAGACCGCGCAGCGCCAGCACCGACACGGTGATGAGCACGATGACGGACTCGACGAAGTACGCGTGCCGCTGGTTGGACCCGGTGAAGCGGCTGCGCAGCCCGATCCGGCTCGGCCTCGCCACCTGCCGGATGGCGGCCAGCACGAGGATGCCGACCAGGGTCGCCACGGTGATGCCTTCGACGAGCCAGCCGTAGGCGGCAAAACGTCCGAGCACCGGAACGCTGAACTCTTCGTCGAACAGCTCGCCGTACGCCTCGACCAGCGTCGCGAACAGCAGGAAGAACCCGACGAAGACGAACCAGTGCGCGACGGCCGGCACTGACCACTTGAGCATCCTGGTGTGCCCGACCGTCTCCTTCAGCAGGGCGG
>JBDSAK010000504.1:0-13079 GCA_039922195.1 Mycobacteriales bacterium | reverse complement strand
GGTGTTGCGGTCCAGCTGCCGTCGTGGTGGCGGGTGAGGGTCCAGCCTCCCTCGTGGACGAGCCAGTGGTGGAACGCGCAGAGCAGCGCGAGGTTGGCGAGGTCGCTGGGGCCGCCGTTGGCCCAGTGGATGAGGTGGTGCGCCTCGCACTGGTCAGGTGCAGCCTGGCAATCCGGGAAGACGCAGCCGTGGTCGCGGACGGTGAGGGCGCGGCGTTGGGCGGGGGTGACGGTGCGGGTGGTCCGGCCGGCGTCGAGGACGGCGGACGGTCCGTCGGTGATGATGCGGCTGATCGCGGCGTCGCAGGCGATGCGGCGGGCGGCTGCGCCGCTGATCTGCCCGGGGTAGCCGAGGTCGGCCATCCGCGCGCCGGGGTGGCCGAGGAGGGCGGGGAGGTCGGCGGTGAGGGCGAGGTGCGGGCGGATCCCGCCGTGGTCGGGCAGTGTGCCGCTGTCGAGGTAGCCGCGGCAGAGCTGTTCGAGGGCGTCCCAGCGGCGCTGCCCGCGGCTGCGCAGGTCGTCGGCTCCGGTCTTGCCGGCGAGCGCGGACAGGGCGGCGTCGACGATGGCGCCGCCTTCGGGGTGCGCGCTGGCGCGCAGGTAGACCATCCCGTCGAGGGTGCTGGCGATGGTCAGCTCGCGGTGGGTGCGTTGCGCGGTCTCCCGGTCGACGATGAGCTCGGGCTGGTAGGCGTGCCGGATGGTGTCGAGGTAGCGGGCGAGCTGACCGCCGTCGAGGTGCTGCGCGGCGGTGACGAACTCGGCCTCGGTCGCCTGCACGTTCGCCAGCGGGATCTCGCGGGCGAGGCCAACGATGCCGGCGGCGTGCTGCGCGGTGATCCGACCGTCGCCGAGTGCGGCGGGGTGACCGGCAGGTCCCGCAGCCCGCGGGCGAGCCAGACGGCCGCGCTGGCCGCGCCACGAGACAGGCCGCACTTGGCGCGCAGCCAGGCGGCGGCGGTCGGGCAGCCATCCGCGGCGTGCCCGCGGCGGGCGTCGAACTCGGCGAGCACCTTCGCGCGGGCGGCGTCCATCCGCCGGGCGACTTCGAACTCGACCAAGGCGTCGGCGAGCTGCGCGTCGACCAGGTCCCGCGGGTCAAGATCGAGGACGTCGTCGAGCATCGACAGCAACCGCGACACGACCTGCACCCCCTCCGCTCGACTACCTCCAACCTAGCCGGGGGGTGTGACAGTTCCCGGCCCAGAATCCCTTATGTGGAAAGGACTTCTGAACATTTCTGCACCTGCCCGCAGATCCAGATCGCACGCCGTACCCAACTGACCCTTACCGTCGACATCACGGCACCAGCTGAGCGTGGAGCCGCGCCGTCAGTGGTCCCTCGGCAGAGGCACAAAGGAGGCGAAGAACCGGCCGCTGAAAGTGGGCAGCTCTCCGCGGGCCCATTCGCGGCCCGCTCGCCGGTTACCCCGGCCCGTGATCGGTCGCTCCGTCCGCCGTACGCGAGTGGCCGGTTCCGGCGAAGTTCCGGCCCCAGCTGAGCGTGCAACCGCGCCGACAGTAGTCACTCGCCAAGGGTTAAGAACGGGAGAGCGGACAGAAGAATCTTCTGGAGTAGGGCTCAATTCCGGATTTTGCGTTCTAAACCGCCACAGTCTCGTGTCAAGACCTTTTCTTCTGACCGTCCGTGACGCACGCTAGCCCAACTCATCGTTCCCACGGAAGGGGACCCCGCGTGTCCGCAAACCACCCACGTCGCCTACGCACCCCGCTTGCGGTCTTGGTCGCCACCAGCGCCCTCGCCGCCGGCGCCGCAACATTTGGCACCAGTCAAGCCGCGGCGGCGCCCAGCGCCGCCAGGCAGCTCGGCAAGCATGATCGCCAGCTTCTCGCGCAGGCTCGCGCAGACGGCAAATCGACCGTGATGCTCCTCATCGCCGCCTCCAAGGGCTCCAACTCGGCGGTCCTCAACGGCTTGGCCTCCCTCGGCGCCACGGTCCGTTACCGCGAAGACTCGATCGACTACATCCGCGCCGTCGTGCCGATCAAGGCAGTCGAGGCGGCGGCCAACCTGGCCGGTGTGCACGCCGTAGACCTGGACGAGGTCATTCCGTTTGAAGAGCCCACGCCTGGGCCGGACGGCCAGCAGGCGCCCACCGCACAGACTCCTCCCGGCAGCGGTACGCCGCAGGCCAACCCCTACATGCCGATCCAGGACATCAAAGCGGTCGACTTCATGGCCGCCAACCCGACCTGGGACGGTCGCGGCGTCACTGTCGGCGTCATCGACAGCGGTATCGACCTCAACCACCCGGCGTTGGCGCAGACCACGACCGGTGAGCGCAAGATCGTCGACTGGGTGACCAGCACCCACTTCGCTGACGACGACGACCCGACCTGGATCAGCATGGCCGACCAGGTCAGCGGCGCGTCGTTCACCTACAAGACGGTGGCGTACACAGCCCCGGCTGCCGGTTCCTTCCGGATCGGACTGTTCAACGAGCGCGACTTCCGCCTCGGCGGCGAAGTCGGCCGCGACGTCAATCGCGACGGCAACCCGGCCGGCAGCAAGGGCATCTTTGCCGTCCTGTGGAACACCACGACCAACAACGTCTACGTCGACGCCAACCAGAACAACAGCTTCGCCGACGAGCCGGCGATGACCGACTACAAGGTCCGGTACGACGTCGGCACGTTCGGCGTCGACAATCCCGCGACCGATGTCCGCGAGGCAATGCCGTTCGTCGTCCAGACCGACGGCAAGAACAAGTACGTCAACGTCGGCATCGTCTCCGGCGCGCACGGCTCGCACGTCGCGGGCATCGTCGCGGCCAACGGCATGTTCGGCGGGGCGATGACCGGCGGGGCGCCAGGCGCCAAGCTCGTCTCCGCCCGGTCATGCATGTTCATCACCGGCTGCACGTCGCACTCGTTGATCGAGGGCATGACCTACCTGGCCAAGACCGCCAACGTCGACGTCATCAACATGTCGATCGGTGGCCTGCCGGCGCTCAACGACGGCAACAACGCCCGAGCGGTTCTCTACGACCGGCTGATCGAGACGTACAACGTGCAGATGTTCATCTCGGCCGGCAACAGTGGCGCGGGCATCAACACGATTGGCGACCCGTCGGTGGCCGGCAAGGTGATGAGCGTCGGTTCCTACATCCACCAGAACACCTGGCGGTCCAACTACGGCAGTGACACCTCGACTGCCGACAACCTGCACCCGTTCTCCTCGCGGGGACCGCGTGAAGACGGTGGCTTCAAGCCGCAGATCGTGGCCCCTGGCTCGGCCGTCTCCACCGTGCCTACCTGGCAGCCCGGTGGCCCGGTTACCGGGACCTACACGCTCCCGGCCGGCTATGCGATGTTCAACGGTACGTCGATGGCGTCGCCGCAGTCCGCGGGTGGCGCGGCACTGCTGGTCAGTGCGGCTCAGCAGGCCGGTGCCCAGCACCAGCCCGCGCAACTGCGCCAGGCGATCAACTCGTCGGCCCGCTTCCTCACCGGCTTCAAGGCCTACGAGCAGGGCAACGGGCTGTTCAACGTAGTCGCGGCCTGGAACCTGTTGAGGACCAACATCAAGACGGTCGACATCAGCTCATCCGTTGCGGTCAACACCACGCTGTCCGGCTTCCTGGCGACGCCGGGCGTCGGCCAAGGCATCTACGACCGCGAGGGTGTGACGGTGGGCACGGCGTACACCCGCACCTACACGTTCGTCCGCACCTCCGGTGGCGGAGGCACCGTGAACTACGCGCTTTCCTGGCCCGACAACGACGGCACGTTCAGTTCGCAGGCCACGGTGGCGCTACCTCTCAACAAGCCGGTTTCGGTCGCCGTCACGGTTACGCCGACGTCGGTCGGTGCGCACGCAGCGCGCCTGCAGCTCGATGACGCGGCCACGATCGGTGTCGACTACGCGACCATGAACGTCATCATCGCCGCTGACGTCTTCACCGCCGGCAACAACTTCACGGTGACCAAGTCGGGCACGGTCGGTCGCAACCAGGCAGTGAGCCACTTCTTCGCCGTGCCGGCTCGCACGCCCGCATTCAAGGTCGACTTCAGCGGCCCGTCCGGCACTCCTGGCACCGGGCAGGCTCGATTCCTACGCTTCCACCCGTACGGCGTGGGCATCGAGAGCAACGCGAGCACCAACTGCTATATCCCGTCGGTTGCCGGTTGCTCGGCCGGCAGCGCGAGCAGCCGGACGGCTTCCAACCCGCAGGCCGGCGTGTGGGAGGTCGTCGTGGAAGCGCGGCGTACCTCGGATGTCGACCAGGTGCCGTACACACTCACGGCATCGATCCTGGGCGCCACCGTCTCGCCCAACCCGGACGAGATCGCAACCGCGTCGGTTGGCGTCCCGGTCGCCCGCAGCTACACGCTGACCAACCAGTTCGGCGCCTTCACCGGCCGGGCGGTCGGCACGACGCTCGGCAGCGCCAAGAGGGCCACGCCGACGATCGCGAACCTGGCACAGCAGCAGTACCTGGTCGCGGTGACCGCAGGCTCGACCTCGCTGCGGGCGACGATCGGCGGCACGTCTGACCCCGCCGCCGACCTCGACCTGTTCGTCTACAACTGCACGACGGGGTCTTGCGTCCTCGCCGGTCAGAGTGCGGACGGTGACTCCGAGGAATCGGTGACCGTCGCCAATCCGGCGGCGGGCACCTGGGTCGTGCTCGTCGACGGCTACGCCGTGCCGGCGGGTTCGACGACGTACAACTACGTCGACGTCTTCACCAACTCCGCGTTCGGCACCGTCGCAGTGACGGACGCCAACGCGTTGCGGCCGGCCGGTGCCTCCTGGACGGTCCCTGGCAGTGTCACGGCCAATGCGGTTCCGGCCGCCGGCCGCGTGCTGCTTGGGTCGGTACAGGTCCGTACCGACACCAACGTGCTGGTCGGGTCGGGTGACGTAATAGTCAACAACGTCACGCCGTAACACCTCGGCATGACAGAAGGGGCCCCGTCGGTACGCCGGCGGGGCCCCTTCTGCGTTCCCTCACAAAGCTCAGAGGTTGCCGCGGCGTGCTTGCTCTCGCTCGATCGCCTCGAAGAGTGCTTTGAAGTTGCCCTTGCCGAAGCCCTGGCTACCGTGCCGCTCGATGAGTTCGAAGAACACCGTCGGCCGGTCCTGCACAGGCTTCGTGAAGATCTGCAGCAGGTAGCCCTCCTCGTCGCGGTCGACGAGAATCTTGCGTGAACGCAACTCCTCGATCGGCACGCGGACTTCGCCGATGCGCTCGCGCAGCTGGCCGTCGTAGTAGCTGTCGGGCGTCTCCAGGAAGTCCACGCCCGCAGCGCGCATCGCGTCGACCGACGCGAGAATGTCGCCCGTAGCCAAGGCGATGTGCTGCACACCGGGCCCGCCGTAGAACTCGAGGTACTCGTCGATCTGGCTCTTGCGGCGCGCCTTGGCCGGTTCGTTCAGCGGGAACTTCACCCGGCGCGAACCGTTGGCAACGACCTTGCTCATCAGCGCCGAGTAGTCGGTCGCGATGTCGTCACCGATGAACTCGGCCATGTTGGTGAAGCCCATGACGCGGTTGTAGAACGCGACCCACTCGTCCATCTTGCCGAGCTCGACGTTGCCCACGACATGGTCGATCGCCTGGAAGATGCGACGGCTCGGCGGCTCCACCATCGGCGCGCGCGCGACGTAGCCAGGCAAGTAGACGCCGGAGTACGCCGATCGCTCGACAAACGTGTGCCGCGTCTCGCCGTACGCGGCGATCGCCGCCGTCACCACCGTGCCGTGCTCGTCTTCCGCGCCGTGCGGCTCGACGATGCCGCGTGCGCCCCGCTCGGTAGCAAGCGCATACGCGCGGGCCGCGTCGGGGACCCGCAAGGCAATGTCGTAGACACCGTCGCCGTGCTTGGCCACATGATCGGCAAGCGGGGTGCCGGCGCGCACGGATGACTTGAGAACGAAGCGCGCGCTGCCCCCTGTCAGAACGTACGACGCGTGCTCCCGGTTTCCGGTCTCGGGTCCGCGGTAGGCCACGACCTGCATGCCGAACGCCGTGGAGTAGTAGTGCGCCGCCTGCTTCGCGTTGCCGACGGCCAGACATACCGCGTCGATCGCGTCGATGGGGAACGCGTCGGGCGTGGCATCGACCGCGGGCATTTCAGTGACCATCCTCATGGGGAGAGCATGTGCTTCATATACAGCCTGTGCAACTGTCCGCCGATCCACTGAGCATGTTGTGCCATGCTGGCGCTCCAACGTCCGTTTTCGCTGGACGGCCTGACCAGGAGGGCGGAAGGATGCCGACCGACTCGCTGATCGACGCGCTAGATGCGCGACTCATCGATGTGCTCGCCCGCTTCCCCCGGGTCGGCGTACTCGAGACGGCGCGCCGCCTGCGCGTGGCCCGCGGTACGGCACAGGCGCGGCTCGACCGACTCCAGCAACGCGGTGTCATCGCCGGCTTCGGGCCGGACATCGACGTCGTTGCCCTGGGCTACGGCGTCACCGCTTTCGCGACGCTCGAAATCGCGCAGGGGCGGGGTCGGCACGTCGAAGAGCACCTCGCGCAGATCCCGGAAGTGCTCGAAGCGCACACGATCACCGGGCCCGGCGACCTGCTCGTGCGGTTGGTCGCCCGCAGCAACAATCACCTCCAGAGCGTCATCGACCAGGTACTCGAGGTCGATGGCATCCGGCGTACGGCGACGGTCATCGCGCTCTCGTCGCCGGTGCGGTATCGCGTGCTGCCGCTGGTGGCGCAGGCGGGCGGGACCGAATAGGCGTCAGGCCGGGAACTGGATGACTCGCGCGAGCTCCTTTTCGCCGGTAGCCGGGAGGTGCTGCCGCAGGTACGTGCGGGCATCATCGGCCGTCATCGGCCTGGCGAAGTGGAATCCCTGACCGAGCGCGCAGCCCAGGCGCCGCAGCTCGACGACCTGCCACGGGTGTTCGACACCCTCCGCCACGGTGATCAGGTTCAGCGTCCGCCCGAGCGCGAGGATCGCGTTCGCGAACGCGGAGTTGTCGCCGTGGCCTTCGAGATCGTCAACGAACGTCTTCGCGATCTTCAGCATGTCGATCGGCAGGCGGCGCAGGTGACCCAGTGACGAATAGCCGGTACCGAAGTCATCGAGGGCGAGTCGCACACCGAGGGCTCGCAGCGAGTGCAGCACCTGCACTGACGCATCGGCGTCCTGCAGCATCAGGCTCTCGGTGATCTCGAGCACGAGGCTACCGGGGGCGAGATTGGTGCGCGCCATCACGTCCTGCACCTCGACGACCAGTAGCGGCAAACGCACCTGCAGCGGCGAGAGGTTGACGGTGACGCGGATCGGCACTTCGAGCGGGAACTCCTCCTGCCAGCGGGCGCCCTGCCGGGCCGCTTCCTTGAGCACGAGATGCCCGATGGAGGCGATGAGCCCCGTCTCCTCGGCCATCGGGATGAAGGTGTCGGGAAGCAGCAAGCCGTGCTCGGGGTGTTGCCAGCGAACCAGCGCCTCGAACGCGACAGGTAGTTCGGTTTCCAGGTCGAGAATCGGCTGGTAGTAGACGACGAACTCACCGCGGTGAACCGCCCGCTCCAGATCTGCCTTCAGCTGATGACGGGTCGCGGCATCGGCGCGCATCGTGGGGGTGAAGGTCCGGAAAGAGCCCTTGCCTTCCGACTTGGCCATGTACATCGCCAGGTCGGCATTGCCGAGCAGCTCGTCGGCAGACGCCAGCCCCTCACCGTGCGCGATGCCGATGCTGGCCCGCACCAGGACGTCCTGCGAAGCAAAGGCCACCGGCAATCGCAGCGCATCGGTCACCCGTTCGGCGACCCGCTGCGCGGCCATCGGTGCCGCGACGTCGTGAAGCAGGATCGCGAACTCGTCGCCGCCGAGTCGGGCAGCGACGTCGCCGGGGCGAAGGCAGCCAAGGATGCGTTCGGCCACCGCGCAGAGCAGTGCGTCGCCGGTCGCGTGGCCGAGCGTGTCGTTGATCGTCTTGAAGTCGTCGAGGTCGATGAACAGGACCGCGCAGTCGTGCCCCTCGGCACCGAGCCGGGCCATCGCGGCGTCCGCGCGTTCCGAGAACAGCGACCGGTTCGCGAGACCGGTCAACGGGTCATGGAATGCCAGGTGCTTCAGTCGCTGCTCGAGTTCGCGAAGCTGCGAGAGCGACTGCTCGAGCCGGCCGTTCTCGAGAGCGACCGACGTGTGGTTGGCGAGTGTCTCGAACAGTCGCGCATCCTCGGCGTCGAAAGTCGCGGCACCGATCCGATTGCCGACGACGACGAGACCGAACGGCCGGCTCTCTCCATGCAGAGGCGCGATCATCGCGTCGTCCATGTTCTGCGAGTGCAGGTAGGCATCGACCACGGCGTCGCCGGTCGGGTACTTCACCAGCAGCGTTTCCGGGCGCGCACTCAGTCGATCCCACAGCGCTCGGACGGACCGGTCGGCGACGTTCTCCATCAGCTGCGGCTCGATGCCGTCGGCGACGCGAGTGCGCATCATGTCCTTGCGATCCGGGGTCGCGAAGAGCATCTCGGCGGATTCCGCGCGGAACATCTCCCGGGCGCGCGCAACAAGCGCGACAACCGCCTGTTCGAGCTCGGGTGTCTCCGTCAGAATGCGCGTTGCGTGGTAGAGGAACTCAAGACTCTCATGCTTCTCGCGTTCGCTCAGATAGGCGCGATACGCGACGAACACCGTGCCCGCGGGCACGAGCAACAACCAGACGGTGTCGGCCGAGAGCATGAGCAGCGACGCCGCGATCAGGGCCAAACTCGTGTTGGTCACAACGCCTGCCAGGGTCATCAGAATGAGGATCGGCAGGCGGTCGGGCTGGAAACTTCCCTCGGACAGCGAGATGGCGACCATGACGGTCGAGCCGGCAATCAGCCCGGTCACGAGGATCGCGACGACTGTCACGATCCAGACGTGAACAGTGAGGATTTCGTAGGTCGGCAACAACGTCCTGAAGACGAGCAGGCCGATCGACACACTGCTCGCCACCGTCGCGACATTGAAGGCGAGCTTGAGCGGCGACAGCCGCCGGTAGACGCCGAGCGCCAGCGTCGAGGCGAGCAGTGCTGTCAGCAGGACGGCCCCGGGTACGGCGAACAGCATTCCCAGCGCGAGCGGCACGTCGGTCATCGAGAACGAGTGGTTGTCGCGGCGGAACTGCACGTGGACGAGCGCCACCTCGCCGAGGAAGAAGGCCGGGAGCAAGGTCCACGACGACAGGTGGTATCCGGCGGTTGGTGGAGCCAGCCCGCGCAAGCCGAACCAATCAACGACGAGCGCGCAGAGCAGCAACAGTGCGGTGAGCAGCCGAATGCGGGCGCTGGTGGACAGCGCCCGCAGCCGAACCGACCATCGCCCGATCACACTGGCTCCTAGTTCCAGCCCGCTGTCGCGTGTCCGCGACCCTTGGGGGCGCCCCAGGTACCGGTGAACTGCATGCGACTCCCCTTGCCCGTCGGCATCCCCTCGGTTCGTATACACAGTGTGACGGAGCAAATACAAGAAGCAATCGGCTGTTCGCTCGGAGGGTTCGCGGCATCCGGCCGCGGGCTGTGCGGCACCTGCCCGAAGATCCAGGCTACGGGGAGGTCGACTGCGCCACGTGGCCCAACAGATCCAGCCGACAGCAGTCGTCACCACTACTCCGCCGGGAGGGCACCCCGATCCACTTGGGTCCAGACCTCTGGAGGCGCTGCGCTCGCGTCGACGCTGCGCTCGACGACCACGACGTCGTGCCACCGGCCATCAAGTTGCGCATGGCGTTCGTGTACGCCGACCTCGCGGAACCCGAGCCGGCGGCACAGCGCCCGGCTCGCGTCGTTCCCCGTCAGAATCCGGCTCGTGATCTTCCAATGTCCGGCCCCGCGAGCGCACTCCAGCAACGAGGCGACGAGCGAAACGCCGATGCCCCTGCCCCGAGCGGCGCTGTCGACGTACACCGAGAACGATGCGATACCGGCGTAGCACGCCCGGTCGCTGTACGGCCGGAGCGCCGCCCAGCCGACGACCGCGTCCCCTTCGCAAGCGACGAGCGTCGGATGTTGCTGCGACTGCTGGCTGATCTGGGCGGCCATCTCGGCCACGCTGCGCAGATCGGTCTCGAATGTGGCGGTCCGACCCTCGATCGCCTCGTTGTAGATGCGGGCGACATCATGGGCATCGACAAAGTCGGCGAGCCGTATCTCGAAACTCGTCTCAACCATCGACGACTACACCGTCAAGGCTTTGCGGAGCCGGTCTTCTTCGACACGCCAATAGCCGTGTTCGAGTCCGTCGATGAGGATCACGGGGATGCGTTCGCCGTACTCGGCGAAGTCTTGAGAATCAGCGGTGACGTCGCGCTCGACCCAGCGCACGCCGAGTTCGGCAGTGATTCGCGCAACGGCCTCCCGCGCCTCGTCGCACAGGTGACAGCCCGGTTTGCCCAACAGCGTCACGAGGTGGCTCATCCGGCGCTCACGAGTTCGGGACCCGGCTCGATGTCGCGGTCGAGCAGGTGCCCGGGCTCGACGGTGTCATCGTTGCTGCGATCTCGGCGTCGGTGCCGGGCTGCCCGGTGCGCCGCAGGACGCCGGGACGCCACGACGAATCCGTAGTACATGAGCGCGACACCCGTGACGAGCGAGAGTGCCAGACCATTCTCCTCACCGAGGTAGGTCAGGCCTCCGCCGGCCGCCGAGACGAGTACTCCGAGCGTGATCAACATCGTGCCGCGGAAGCGTGAGGCCGCCGCCGGGCCCCGGCCGCGCGAACGCAGCCCGGACCACACCGTCCCGCCAACGACAACGATCGTGCCGATCACGTTCGACACGACGACGGCCACTCGGACGTAAATCGGGAAGAGATCCTTACCGTGGGGCGTACCGAAGCCGGCGACCGACGTGCCGTCGACGAACGGCTGGTAGCCGATGACGAACACCATGTTGATCGTGATCAGCAGCAGGAAGACCCCACTGATTCGCGCGAGCTTGGGAGGCGCGAGCAACTCCAGTTCACCCTGCGCCAGCCAGGGGGCCGCGAGGAACGCACCACACAGATAGAACGACCGGAAGGAAAGCGAGCTCCAGCCGAACGCGGCGCCGTACCAGAGCGATGCGCTGCCGGCCGTGAAGAAGACGAACGAGACCAACCAGCTGCGCAGATAGGACCGGCGACTCTGCCGCCAGCGCCGCCACAAGGCCATCGTGAACTCGAGCGCGATGACGGTCGCAGCAAGTGGGATCCAGGCTTGTGACCTCATGCCCCCATGATCCCCCAGACAGCGCGTCCGCCGCGAAGTTGGGCCGAATGGCGGTGTCTGCCGGCAATCTGAGGGACGAAACACAATGCGGGGGACAACTGGTAGTGCACTCAAGTAGACCGGCGCATCGGTCGACATTGTCTGCGTAACGCCGACGAACCCAGACAAGGTCCGCTCCGAAAAGGCACACCGCGCGCGAGCGCGGGTCGCAAAGGTCAGGCACTGCTTCGGCAGTGAGCCTGCCTGCCGAAGGGATTCGCGTGCTACGCCGATTCAGCTCAGCACTCGTCGTTGCCGCCTCCGTCTTCATGGCGGTCGGCGCCGTATCGCCGGCGCACGCGTCCAACGCCGGCAGCTTGCTTCAGCAGATCAACGCCGACCGTGCCCGCGCCGGCCGCCGGGCACTGACCCACCGCAGCGACCTCGCCGCCGTCGCGCTCGGGCACTCTCAGCGGATGGCCGCCAAGAACTCGCTCTACCACAACCCCAACCTCGCCTCGCAGGTCGCCAACTGGCGCGCCGTCGGCGAGAACGTCGGCATGGGGGGCGATATCCGGGGGCTGCACGCCGCATTCATGAAGTCACCCGCCCACCGCGCGAACATCCTGGACGGCGACTACGCCGAGATCGGCCTGGGGGTCACCGTCGACGCACGTGGCGTCATGTGGGTGACCGAGGTCTTCCGCAAGCCAATGGCCGCGACGACGAGCGTCCGCCAAGTCGCGCCGGCGGCGCCGACCGCGCCGACCGCGCCGACCAAGGCAATGGCGCCGGCCAAGGCAACCGCACCGGCCAAGGCAACCGTTCCGGCAACTCGGGCCCGCGCCTCGGCCCGCCGTCCCATCGCGCCGAAGGCCCCCGCTACCCGGCCAACGGCCCGCCCAGCCCCGACATCAGCGTGGTTATCCCGCATGTCGAACGCGGCCGCAGCCCCCGCAAACCGGAGCGCCGGCGCGCTTCCCCTCGCCGTGGATTACCTCCGGGTAGTCGCCGGTTGACATCATGTGACGTACGCTGACTCTCCCGACGGGGTCGAGAGGGGCAGCGGCCGCGCATGACTGTGAGCGTGCTCGTGGTCGACGACACCGACCACGTACGCAGGATGCTCGTCGAGATGCTCCGACTCGACGGCTTCGATGTCATCGGCGCGGCAGTGGACGGGGCTGACGCGGTCCACCTCGCCGGTGAGCTCAATCCCGATGTGATCGTCATGGACCTGCGCATGCCCAACGTCGACGGCATCGAGGCGACGCGTCGCATCAAGGCGGACCGGCCCGGCCAGGTCGTGATCATCTACACCGCCTACCTCGACAGCGCAATCGAGCAGGAGGCCCACGAGGCCGGCGCATCCATGTGTCTGGGCAAGATCGAGGGGCTGCAACAACTCGAACGCGAACTCAGCCGCCTGGCGATGGAGTTCGCGTCCGATCTGTGAACTTGGTCAGCACGTACCCACCCATCGGAGGACGACCATGCGCAACCCGACGGCGGCAGTGCTCCTGCTGCTGCTGGTGGTCATCGTCGTCGCCTTCGGAGTGCAGTTACTGAACGCATGATCACCGCGGCCAGAGCCAACGGCCGGCCGCCGATGATGCAGCCGCGGCATCGGACACCTTAGCTGCAGCCTCAGTAGCGCATCCAGACTGCCTCGGCGAGTCCGCGGCCGAGGTGGTCATCGCCGGCAGGGTCCGGATCGTGCTCGATACGATGCCAAGACCGGTGGAGATCGACAGGAGTGACGTGCCCGCGTTCCGACGCAAGTCCGATGACCGCTCGGCAGCCGTCGTCGCAGGCGCCGCCTCGGCGGCCGCAGCCGACGTCGAACCCGCGCCGGAAGCACCCGTCGTCGCGCCGGACCTTGCTGCTGCGGCATTCTTCGACGTCGA
>JBDSAK010000503.1:0-5636 GCA_039922195.1 Mycobacteriales bacterium | reverse complement strand
CACTCTCTGCCGCGACCAGGGCGCCGGCGTCGTACGTCATGCCGCTCACCTGGGGGAACGCCGACCCGAGCCGGACTTCCGCGCAGCGACTGCCCGTTGACGGGGCTTCGCCTCAGCCGGTGTGACGCGTAGGTCAACCACCCCCGCAGCGTCGAGGACCCGGTCGGCCTCGGCCAGCTCGGCGTCGGTCAAAGCGCCGTGCTCCGCTTCGTAGGCAGCGACCGCCGCCAGGCCCCGCTGGCGGCGCAGGTTCAGCGCGAGCGCCTCATTGATCAGCGGCGAGACGGGCCCTGAGCCCACCTCGCGCGCGATCTCGTCCCACAGTTCGGCATCGAAGGACACCGAGCGCTTCACAACGGTCATGCGGTTACGGTACGACCATCGGTACGACCGGACAAGCCCGCATCCACAGGCGCGGGTTGCCCGGTCTCGAAGGTCTGGCGCCCGTTGTCGGGAACGGATGCAGCGCCGACTGAGCGCCGGTGATACCGGCAGGGGCCACAGAGGGCTTGGCGGATGGTGGGCTCCGCGTACTCTGCACGCGTGCCTGTCGACGATGCTGTGCGGACCGATCTGCGAGCGCTCCTCGGCGCCGTCGAGGCGGCGTCGCCGGTCAACGTCGTCGCAGTCCTCGCGAACGAGCTCCGGCGGATGGTCGGAGCGGTCGACGTCAGCTTTCTCATCGCCGACTTCAGCGGCGACGCGCTGATCCGGTTCCCGTCGGACCTGAGCTCGTACGACGGTGACCCCGCGCCGGCTGCGAAGCCGGGCACCGAGCCACTCGACGATCTCGCGACTGTCTACCTGATCGGCTCGGTGTACGAGAAGGCCATGTGGTCGCAACAGGTCGTCGTCGAACCCGCTGACGACCTGATTCGGGTCTATGCGCCGGTCACCGACCGCGGCGATGCGATCGGCGTACTCGAACTCGTTCTGCCGGCCACGCCTGACGAGGAGGTGCTCAGCTTCGTCGCGTCGGCCGCGCATGCGCTCGCCTACGTGATCATCGCGAACCGGTGGCACACGGATCTGTTCGAGCGCGGCCAGCGCAACGTGCCGTTCAACCTCGCGGCGGAGATCCAGCGACGGCTGCTGCCGGCGGCATTCACCTGCGAGGCAGCCGAGTTCACCGTCGCCTGCTGGCTGGAGCCCGCGCACGAGATCGGCGGCGACACCTTCGACTACAGCGTCGAGCAGGAGGCGCTGCACCTGACGATCAGTGACGCGAAGGGCCACGAGGTGCACGCGGCGCAGCTGGCGACGCTCGCGGTCAGCAGCCTGCGAAACAGCAGGCGGGCCCGCGACGGGGTCGCGGCGCAGGCCCAGGCGGCAAACGCAGCGATCCGGGCCTACGGCGCGGACGAGGACTTCGTCACCGCGCTCATCGTGCGCATCGACCTGGTGACCGGCCTGGTGGGGCTGGTCAACGCGGGGCATCCCGCGGCGCACCTGGTCCGCGACGGCATCGTGAAGACGCTGGTGTTCGAGGCCGACCTGCCGCTCGGCATGAGCGAGGACGGCGTTTACCGCGAACAGACGTTGACGCTGCGGCCAGGCGACCGGCTGGTGCTCGTGACTGACGGAATGCTCGAGCGCAACGCGACCTCCCTCGACATCGCCGCGGCCCTGGCCATCATGACCGAGCTGCACCCCCGCGAAGTTGTGCACTCGTTCGCGCGCGCGGTGCTCAATGCGTCCGGTGGGCGGTTGGAGGACGACGCCACGTTGCTGTGCGTCGACTGGTATGGACGCCGGCGCGGTGACGGCGACGACCGGGTGTCAGCGGCGGGCGCCAGCACGATCCGGGCCTCCGACGTCGCGGACGCGGTCCCGTAGCCGGGCGGGTCGCGCGCACAGCGAGCGAGGGAGCCTGTTAAGTGACGCGTAGCAGCTGATGCATGCGCACCACGCTGGATATCGATGAAGATGTGCTGCTCGCTGTGCAGGAAAGAGCCCGCCGAGAGAGGCGCGCTGCGGGTCAAGTCTTATCGGACCTGGCGCGTCAGGCGCTGGTGGGTGAGCGCGAGCCCGCGCCCGAGCCGCCTCGGCGCGGCCATCACTCCGTTGCCTCATCGGGGTGCGGCCATCTCGAACGCTCTCATCGACCGGCTGAGGGAGGAAGAGCCCGAGTTGCGCCTGCCCTCATCGACGCCAATGTGCTGATCGCGCTCCTCGACAGCGACGACGTGGATCACCGTCGTGTGACGTTCGACCGTTCCGTCTCGCTCGCGGCGCGTTCGGAGAACGCCGGCCCAAGCAGCCGCCAGGAGGAGCAATTGGAGCGCTGCAGCGCCACGTCGTCGTAGACCAGGACAACCGCGGGTGAATCATGACGGAGCGCGTCGCTGAGCTAGGAAGACTTGCGGGAGCTGCGGCCGCGCCTGGCCGCTGTGGTAGGCGGCCCGGTGACGGTGATCTGCGCGTAAGTCGGCGCCTCGATGAGACGGATGCCCATGCGCGCGGCGATCGTCGAGGCGGCGATGGGGTGCGGGTCCCCGGGCAATTCGGAGCGTTCGCCCGCGTCGCCGAACAGCGCCAAGCCGACCGCGCCGCCGGGCGAGTAGCGCAGGCCTGCGACTATTCCGCCGTACGCCGCGTGATCGAGGGCCGCCGCCCAGGCCCTGGGGACGTCGTAGGGGACCATCACCGAAAGCTCGCGGGTGATGCCGTGGCGGGCCGCAGCGGCAGCGTCGAGGTTGGCGGCTCGGACGTCGTGCGGAACCGGGAGTGCGCTGACCACCCGTCCTTGCAGCAGCGACCTGGGGACCATGGCATGTGCGGTGAAGTCTGGGCCGATCCGTTCGCGGACAGCTGCCCGGGCGCTGCTCGCGAGGTAACACGTGCCGCGTGGTTCCTGCAGGTCGAAGCGGCCCGCGCCGGTGGAGGAGAACCACCAAGGACCGGTCGATTCGGCGTGCTGTCTATGCCAGCGCGCGCCAGCGCGTAACGATCGGGCGGGGAATCTGCGCAGGTCTGCACCGTCTGCCGGCGCCTGCTGGCTAACGCGCTCGCGGTCCAAGGTCACGACGCGCGCCACCGAGCAGCGTTCTTGCTCGCGAGCAGCCGGGTTGCCGCCGGGTCCTTCCCGCGGGTGAGCCAGTCGAGGGGAGTGGCACCACCGAGCGCACCAGCGGGGGTGGTGAGCCACGCCGCGATCACCCAGCCGTCGATGGGCACGTCGCGAAACTCGCTGAGGGTTTCTGCGATACCAAGGATGAGCCGCGGGCCATCGAACTGCCGCGCCGGGTATAGCGTGCGTCCGTCGACCGTCACCGCGAGCATCCGCCGGCGTCGTACCCGATCGGCCAGAGCTTGCTTGCTGACGCCCAGATATCGGGTCAGCCCGGCCGTGTCGTAGAACGGGCCGATCTGCTCGTCCCAGGGATGCGCCCACGGCACCGCGGCGAGCATCCGGCCGGCGAGTTCGGCGGGTGTGCCAAGGCTTTCCAACTTCGCGCCTGCTGTGTGGGCAGCGGCCAGCCGCTCGTGGAGAGCCTCGCTCAGTGCGTCAATCAACTGCGCCTCGTATGTCGCTGCTGTCATCTCAACTCTTCTTTGCGGTCAAGGCCGTCAAGGTCACCAAGGCAGCTTAGATTCCCGCCCGACGGTCGGTCAAGTCTGTCAAGGTAAGGTCGGTGTCGGACAGATCGGCGAGCCAGCCTCGGCCGATCGCATCGCGCGTGGTCCTGGGGCAACCGTCAGCTGACTGAGCGCATCACGTCGTTCAGGCGAGCCACCAGCCAGGCGTAGTTGATGCGCTCCTGCTCGAGGCGCACCCGGTGGCCGTAGGTGTTTTCCACCAGCGCTCGGTAAAGATCCGACTCCTCTGGCGTCAGGCCGGTGAGCAGCGTATTGACCGGAGTCTGTTCGCTGCCCCACAGACTCTCGTGTGCCAGCAGCGTCCGGGTGTCCATCAAGAACGACGACACGTGCGGTACGACGCTGCGCAACCGGCTCAGCATCACGAAGCCGTGTGTGTCGAGGTCTCCCCAGTAGTGGACCTCGCGCGAACCGAGCCAGCCGAGGCGAGCGAGGCGCGTCAGGTCGTAGCCCTGCCCGAAGATCACCACCGCGTCCGCGGCGGGCGGGAACGCCAGGTAGGTCACCTCATTTTCCACGATGAAGACCCGGCCGGCTGCGACCTCCAGCAGCGAGAGCTCGTCAACCCGCGCAGCGAGCTCGGTCAACCCGCCGGGCAGCCGACTCGAGCCGAGGCTGCGCAGCCGCACGTACTCCGGTTTGCGCGCGAAGCCGTAGCGCAGTTCGAGGCTGCTGGTCGGCTGCGCCGGGTCGACCACCGAATTCGCGTCGACCAAGAGCGCGACAAGTTTGCCGAGCACGCCGCGGTTGGCCTCGATGAGCTTGGTGTCCACGCCGGGTACGTCGATCTGCCGCAGATAGGTGCCGCGGCCTCGGTTCTCCGCGATCCATTCACTCGCCGCGACGATTCGCGGCCACGTGTCGGCGACGGCGAGCGCCGCATGCGGATTGGCGATTGCCCACGGGACGAGACCCGGCGACAGCGACCGGGTCTGGTCGACGAGCGCAGAGAATGCGGCGACCTCGCGGTGCGTTCCGAGCAGCGTCCAGAGCTGGTCGTAGGTGTCGACGCAGGCACGGTCGGGCAGCTGGTTGACCCCGAACGCCCGGCCGCCGACGGTTCGGTAGTCAAGGCGGTAGGCGGCGCCGAGGCGACTGCCGGCCTCGACCTTGCGAATCCACGCGCGCCGCGCGCTTACCCCAAAGTGATCACTTTGACAAAGGCAGACCTGGAATCGCCGCGTGGCGCCAGCTCGCACTTTGTCAAAGTGATCGAGTGTGGGCTCGCGTCGCGAGCGGCCGTGCGGGAGGCTGCTCGGGTGACCTCGCCGATGCCCGTGCGCCCGCGCAATGACCTGGGGCAGTACGACGACCTGGCCGACGAGTGGTGGAAGCCGCGCGGCCGGTTCGCGATGCTGCATTGCCTGGCCAAGGCGCGCGGCGCGCTGATCCCGAAGCCAGCTCTTGACGGCGCTGTGCTGATTGATCTCGGCTGCGGCGGTGGGCTGACCGCACCGCACGTGCCGGAGGGCTATCGGCACATCGGGCTCGACCTGTCCGAGAGCGCCCTGCGGGTGGCGCGCGAGCACGGCGTCCTACCGGTGCTGGCAGATGTCAGCAGACTGCCACTGAGAACCGCGAGCGTGAATGTAGTCGTAGCTGGCGAGATCTTCGAGCATGTGCGCGACCTGCCGAGGTTGGTCGCCGAGATCGCGCGAATCCTCGAGCCGGGTGGCAAACTCATCTGCGACACCGTCAGCAGCGGCCCCCTCGCGTACCTCGTGACGATTCTGATCGGCGAGCGGATGAAAGGTGGGCCGCCGCCGCGGATTCACGATCGGCGGCTGTTCGTGTCAGCCGACCGGCTGCGCCTGCTGTGCGACCACGTCGGGATCGACCTCGCCACCCGCGGCCTGCGTCCGTCGATACGGGACTACATCCGTTGGCTACGCGGCTCGGCGGACGACTTGGACGTACGAATGAAGCCGCTTGGCTCCACGGCAGTCATGTACCAGGGCGTCGGGACCAAGCGCCGGTGACCGATCCCGTGGCACTGGCCCGCGACCTTGCGCCGGCGATGTCCGAGCGAGCGGCGG
>JBDSAK010000502.1:0-2797 GCA_039922195.1 Mycobacteriales bacterium | reverse complement strand
AGCGGACGGCTGATCGGTCCGACGATCCGCGTCGGCCTGCGGCTCGATCGGCAATGGTCGGTGCTGGCGTCGTTTCAGTACGCGTCGGTCTCGAAGTCCGGCGGGCTGTCGGGCCTGCGGTTCGCCGGCACGATCGATCCGACGTGGCACGTCACGCCGAGCCTGCGCGTCGCGCTCGGTTTCGGGTTCGGCGGCATCGTCGAGGGCCGCACCGGCCGGATGGATGCCAATCCGCTGCCGAGCACGCTCGACACCTCGTACACATTCCCGAGCGCGCGCACGCCGGTCGCGAGCTGCAGCGGCGTCGGCGACGCCGGGCTCGCGCGGATCGAGTGGGCGTACGTCCTGGGGCCGCGCACGCAGACCGGGTTCGCGCTCGAGCTGCTCGGCCAGTGGACCGGCTGCGTCGACGATACCGGCCGGGTCGAGCCCGATACCGGCGTCGCGATCGTGCGCCGCCAGTGGTGGCCGCACACCGGCGGCACGCTGTCGTGGGGGATCACGTGGCGATGATCCGCTGGCTCGCGCTCGCCGTGGCGGTCGTCGTCGCGATCGCCGTCCCCGCGCGGGTGCTCGCCCAGCCGGCGCCGAGCGACGCCGGTGTCGACGCGCCGCCCGACGCCGCGAGCCCGCCTGGCCCAGCGCTCGACGCCGGTCCGACGTTCGAGCCGCCCCACGCGCGCGGCGCCACCGATGTCCCGGATCCGCCCGACGCACCGCCGCACACCGATCCGGTCGTCGTCACGTTCAAGCTCACCGTCGATCTGACCGGCGTCGTCCAGAAGCTCGAGCAGATCACGCCGCCGCAGCCGCCCTTCGACGAAGCCGTCGCCACGGCGGCCAAGGCGTTCCTGTTCGAGCCAGGGACCTACGGCGGCAAGCCGGTCCCGGTCGAGATCACGTTCACCCATACCTTCTTGCCGCCGCCGCCCCCGCCGCCCCCGGTGACCGACACCGGCCCGGCGCGCAGCTCGGTGCTGCGCGGCAAGCTGATCGAGCTCGGCACCCGCGCGCCGGTCCAGGCCGCCACGGTCACCGCCAAGGTCGACGGCCGCAACTACACCGCCGAGGCCGATCAGCAGGGCCGCTTCAGCCTCGCGCTGCCGCCCGGCGCCGCGGCGATCACCGTGACCGCGCCGGGCCACAACGTGTTCGTCCAGAAGGAGACGCTCGCTCCCACACAAGCGCTCGCCGTGAGCTACCTGGTCGAGCGCGATCGCTACGATCCCTACGAGATCATCGTCGTCGGCGATCAGCGCCGCGAGGAGGTCTCGCGGATCTCGCTGCGCGGCGCCGAGATCAAGCAGATCCCCGGCACGTTCGGCGATCCGTTCCGCGTCGTGCAGGCGCTGCCCGGCGTGGCCTCGGTGGTCTCGCTGCTGCCGTTTCCGATCGTGCGCGGCGCGAGCCCGAGCTCGACCGGCTTCCTGCTCGACGGCACGCGGGTGCCGCTGCTCTACCACCTCCTGTCCGGGCCGAGCGTCATCCACCCGACGTTCATCGACGAGATCCAGTTCTACCCGGGCGGCGCGCCCGCGATCTACGGCGGCTACAGCGGTGGCATCATCGACGGTCGAACCGGGCGCGCGCGGCGCGACGAGCACCTGCTGGACTTCGACGCGAACCTCGCCCAGGCCGGCGGCCTGGTGCGCCAGCCGATCCCGTGGCTGCACGCGACCGCGACCGTCGCCGGGCGCTACGGCTACCCCGGCCTCCTGCTCTCGCTCGCGACGAACCAGCTATCGCTGTCGTACTGGGACTACCAGCTCCGGCTCGACGGCGGCACGCCGAAGAACGGGTGGACCGTGTTCGCGTTCGGCGCGCGCGACGAGCTCGACACCGTGTCGCCGAACGCGGCGCCGGAGGATCCCAGCCCGCCGCTCACGCCCGCGCTGATCCTGTCGTTCCACCGGCTCGATCTCCGCCTGCACCGCACGTTCGGCCGGCTCGAGTCCACCGCGCGGGTGGTGCTCGGCTACGACCGATCGCGCAGCATCGGCTCCGGCACCGACTTCGGCGTGCTGGTCGCCGAGCCCGAGCTGCGGGTGCGCTGGCAGCGCGACCCGTCGCTCGCGATCGTCGGCGGGGTCGAGGGCTGGTACCACAAGATCGACCAGGGCATGCCGCTCGCCGGCGGCAACGCGTTCCAGCTGATCACCGACCAGCTCGACAAGTTCTACGGCGGCGCCGCGCTGACCGAGGCGCTGTGGCGGCCGACGGAGGCCTGGCTGATCCGGCCCGGTGTGCGCGCCGACGTCTATGCCGACGGGACGACGACGAAGACCTCGGTCGATCCTCGCCTGACCGTGCGCTACAAGCTCGCCCACCGCGACCTGCCCGACGTGCCGCCGGACAGCGACGACAGCGCGGTGTGGCTCAAGGCGAGCGCGGGGGTGTTCCATCAGCCGCCGCGGTTCGTGCTGCCCGTGCCGGGGCTCGATCTGATGCCGCTGCAGTACGGCCTCCTGCGCGCGTACCAGACCAGCGTCGGCGTCGAGGTCCCGCTGCGCGACCGATTCCAGCTCACGAGCGAGCTGTTCTTCAACTACATGGACCCGACGATCTTCGATCTCTCGGTCAACGACGCGTCGGTGGTCACCGGCCCGAACGACACGCTGATCCCGACCGGCGTCGTCATCCCGCCGGCCGAGGGCCAGGACGTGATCGACCGGCTGACCCAGCCCCAGCTCGGCCGCGCGTACGGGCTCGAGCTGATGATCCGCCGCCAGGCGAAGTCCGGCATCTTCGGCTGGGTGTCGTACACGCTGTCGCGATCGGAGCGGCACAAGAACGGCGA
>JBDSAK010000501.1:0-6006 GCA_039922195.1 Mycobacteriales bacterium | reverse complement strand
CGGTCGTCATTGGGGGCACGCTGCTGACCGGTGGCATCGGCTACGTCTTCGGGTCTGTCCTCGGGGTGCTCGTCGTCGGCCTGATCTCCACACTCATTCAGTTCGACGGCAGCTTGTCATCGTGGTGGAGCCGCATCGTCGTCGGTGGGCTGCTTCTGGTGTTCATCCTGCTGCAGCGCGGTGTGTCTGCCGCGGGTCGGCAGCGGGGGCGACAGTGACGGACGCGACACAGCAGTACGTCGTCGGTGTCGACTACGGCACGCTGTCCGGCCGCGCCGTCGTTGTCCGCGCGGACAACGGCGACGAGGTTGGCACGGCCGTCCACGAGTACGCGCATGGCGTCATGGACAAGGCGCTGCAGGACGGAACTTCGTTGCCGCCGGACTGGGCGTTGCAGCATCCGCAGGACTATGTCGATGTGCTTCGAAACGCTGTGCCGGCAGCGCTGTCCGCGAGTGGCATCGACCCGCGATCCGTCGTCGGGATCGGAGTCGACTTCACCGCGTGCACCGTCGTCTCGGCCACTGCCGACGGGACGCCGCTGTGCGAGCTGCCGGAGTTCGCCGACCGGCCGCATGCCTATGTGAAGCTGTGGCGGCACCACGCCGCTCAGCTGCACGCAGACCGAATCAACGCGCTGGCCGAGCAACGCGGGGAGAGCTGGCTCCCGCGGTACGGCGGACGCATCTCGTCCGAATGGCAGTTCGCCAAGGCGCTGCAGGTCTTCGAGGAAGACCGCGAGGTCTACGCGCGCACGGATCGGTTCATCGAAGCGACCGACTGGATCACCTGGCAGCTGTGCGGTGCCGAGACGCGCAACACCTGCACCGCAGGTTACAAGGGGATTCACCAGGACGGCGCCTATCCCTCCGCCGAATTCCTCGACGCGCTGTCCCCAGGCTTCGGTGATTTTGTCGCCGCGAAGCTCGAGCATCCACTCTCCCCCCTCGGCGCGCGAGCAGGCGGCCTGACCGACGAGGCCGCCGGCTGGACCGGTCTGCCCGCGGGCATCGCGGTGTGCGTCGGCAATGTCGACGCGCATGTGACGGTGCCGGCGGCGCAGGCAATCGCGCCGGGTCAACTGGTCGCCATCATGGGGACGTCCACCTGCCACGTGATGAACGGAACGGTGCTGGCCGAGGTGCCCGGCATGTGCGGCGTCGTCGACGGCGGCATCACACCCGGCTACTTCGGGTACGAGGCCGGGCAGAGTGGCGTGGGCGACATCTTCGCCTGGTTCGTCGACAACCTCGTCCCCGCGTCGTACGCCGACGAGGCCGCGGCGCGCCGAATCAGCATCCATGAACACCTGACGCAACTGGGTGCGGACCAGCCGGTGGGCGGTCATGGTCTGGTCGCTCTCGACTGGCACAGCGGCAACCGGTCGATCCTGGTCGACCATCGGCTCAGTGGCCTGGTCATCGGCACGACGCTCGCGACCACCGCGCCGGAGATCTACCGGGCACTGCTCGAGGCCACGGCGTTCGGCACTCGCAAGATCATCGAGACATTCGAAGCATCGGGTGTGCCGGTGACCGAACTCGTGGTCGCCGGGGGCTTGCTCAAGAACGCGACGCTGATGCAGATCTACGCGGACGTGACGGGTCGGCCGTTGAGCCTCATCGTTTCCGAGCAGGGCCCCGCGCTGGGTTCGGCGATGCACGCGGCGGTGGCCGCCGGTGTCTTCCCCGACATCGTCGGGGCGTCTGTTGCCATGGGCTCGATCCGCCGCGGGGTGTACCAGCCGGAACCGGTGCGGGCGAAGGCGTACGACAGGTTGTACGAACACTACTCCGCCCTGCACGACCACTTCGGGGACGGTGCGATGATGCGCAGCCTGCGGGCGATCAAGAACGCCGCCGTGTCGACGTGATGACCCCGCAGACTCGCGAGCGCGTGCAGGAGCTTCGCCGGCAGGTCTGCGATCTGCACGCCGAACTGCCGGCGCAGGGCTTGGTCGTGTGGACCAGCGGCAACGTCTCGGCCCGGGTGCCCGGCGAAGAGTTGATGGTCATCAAGCCCAGCGGGCTGGCGTACGCCGACCTGACGCCGGAGTCGATGGTGCTCTGCGACCTCGACGGCACCGTCGTCGAGGGATCGCTCGCGCCGTCGAGTGACACCGCAGCGCATGCGTTCATCTACCGCGCGATGCCAGAGGTGGGCGGAGTCGTTCACACGCACAGCCCGTATGCGACCGCGTGGGCCGCCGCCGGCCGGGCGATTCCGTGCGTGATCACGGCAATGGCCGACGAGTTCGGCGGCGAGATTCCGATCGCGCCGTTCGCGCTGATCGGTGACGCGGGCATCGGCGAACTGGTCGTGGAGACGCTGACCGGCCACAACTCGGCCGCGGTGCTGTTGAAGAACCACGGCGTCTTCACGGTCGGCACGACGGCAACGGATGCCGTCAAAGCGGCGGTGATGTGCGAGGACGCGGCGCGCACCGTGGCGATCGCCGAATCCCTCGGCACCCCTGACGTCATTCCGCCGGACGATGTCGCGGCGCTGCATGCCCGATACCGCAACGTCTACGGCCAGCGCTGATCGCACCGGCGTCGGACCTCGCAGCGTCGGCTAGAGGCCCTGCGCCAGCCGGTAGTACGCCTGATTCCAGCGGACCTCGTTGCGGAAGCCGGTGATCGTCGTCTCGTGGGTGATGTGCAGGAGCTCGACGTCCGCGATGAGCGCGAAGTCTTCGAGCGTCTCGTAGGGCACTGCCGTTGTCAGGCAGGTGTGATGCGGACCGCCGGCGATTAGCCAGGCCTCCGCAGATGTCGCCAGCGCCGGTGCCGGCTTCCATACGGCGCACGCGACCGGAAGGTTGGGCAACGGCTCGTCCGGCTCGACGATGTCGATGTCGTTGGCAACAAGTCGGAAGCGTTCGCCCAGGTCGAGCAGGCCGACGACGAAGCCCGCGGCGGGGGTAGCTCGGAAGACGAGCCGGACGGGGTCCTCGCGGCCGCCGATGCCGAGTGGGTGGATCTCCAGACTCGGCCGGTCGGCGGTGATGGTCGGGCACACCTCCAACATGTGCGCGCCCAGGATCTTCGGCTCACCCGGGCCGAGGTGGTAGGTGTAGTCCTCCATGAACGACGTACCACCCGGCAGATCGCCGGCCATCGCTTTGAGGATGCGCACGAGCGACGCGGTCTTCCAGTCGCCTTCGCCGCCGAATCCGTAGCCGTCGGCCATGAGCCGCTGCACCGCGAGTCCGGGGAGCTGGCGAAGGCCACCGAGATCCTCGAAGTTGCTGGTGAAGGCCGTGAACTCGCCGGCCTCCAGGAAGGCGCGCAGACCGGCCTCGATGCGGGCGCCGTACCGCAGCGACTCGTGGCGAGCGGCGCCTGACCGGAGTTCGGGTACGACGTCGTAGCTGTCCTCATACTGAGCGACCAGGGCATCGACGGCCGAGTCCGCGACGTTGTCCACGGCGCCGACGAGGTCGTTGACGCCGTAGGTGTTGACGGACATCCCGAACCGCAGCTGCGCCTCGACCTTGTCGCCTTCAGTCACGGCGACGTCGCGCATGTTGTCGCCGAAGCGGGCCAGCCGCAGACTCTGCGCGGCGTGCCAGCCAATGGCGGCGTGCGCCCAACGGTCGATCCGCTGCCGGGTGTGCGCGTCGGTCGCGTGACCGACCACGGTCTTCCGGCGGACCCGCATGCGGGTTTCGATGAACCCGAACTCCCGGTCGCCGTGCGCGGCCTGGTTGAGGTTCATGAAGTCCATGTCGATGCTCGCCCACGGCAACGACTGATTCGCCTGCGTGTGCAGGTGCAGCAGCGGCTTGCGCAGGGCGTCGAGACCGGCGATCCACGCCTTCGCCGGAGAGAATGTGTGCATCCAGACGACCACTCCGGCGCACGTCGACGTTGTGGTCGCGTCGAGGCATGCCCGGCGGATGGCGTCGGCACTGGTCAGCACCGGCTTCCAGACGATCGGCAGGCCGATGTCGCCGGGCTGGCTGAGCTCGTTGACGACCTGTTGCGATTGGGCCGCGACCTGACGCAGGGTCTCCTCGCCGTACAACTCCTGACTTCCGGTCAGGAACCACAACTCGAGGCCTTCGCTCCGCAGCACGGTCACACTCCACACGGGTAGCCGGAATGCGTCAATGTTAACGCGCTCATCAAGATCTGTCCTCTAGGAGCAATCTCAGGCGACTCAAGCGTCGCAACGCCCTCATCGGCCTAGAGTGCGCGCAAACAATCAGCCGAACGGACGACCGCGCGCCCGGGGTCCGATGCAACCGAATCGGACGCGTCCGTCATCGTGACAGATATGGACCACCGACCGACGGCAACGGCTTCGAGGTACGGCGATCACACCGCGCTGGAATTCGACGCGTACGTCGCGGCGCGTTCGTCGCGCTTGCTGCGAACTGCGAGCCTGCTGGTCGGGACGCATGACGCCGCGGACGTCGTACAGAACGCCTTGATCGGTCTCTACCGCCGCTGGGACGCCGTGACGGCGGCCGAGAATCCGGACGCGTACGTGCAGAGATCGCTGGTCAACGCCGCTCTGCAGTGGCGTCGCCGGCGACGGCCCCTGGTGTTGCCCGCGGTGGTGGATGTCGAGGGCCACGCGGAGTCGGTGAGCGAGCGGCAGGACATGCTACGCGCGCTCGCGATGCTGCCGCCGCGCCAGCGCGCGGTGGTGGTGCTGGCCTTCTACGACGACCGCAGTGAAGCCGAGATTGCGACAGCAATGCGCTGCTCGCAGGGGACGGTCAAGAGTCAGAAGTCGCGGGCGCTGGCGACCTTGCGCGCCGCTCTCGGAGCCGAGATGACGAAGGTGGACACGCCATGAATGACATCGAACAGATCCTGCGCGCGACGCTGGCGTCGACGAGCGTCGCACCGACCGCGATCAGTGGACCAGGGGTACGACGCCTCTCCCGAGTCAGGCAACGTCGTGCCTACGCCGGAGGTGCGGCCATCGCGGCGTCAGCCACGGTCGTGGTCGCGGTCGGCGCGCCGATGTCGCACGATGCCGAGCGGGCCGCGCCGGCGGCGGAAGTCGCGCTGGCGGAGAACCAGAAGTCCACCTCGTCGCTACCCGCTTCGCCCGGCGGAAGCACCGGTGCCCCGTCGACCGCGCCTGCTACGACGACGCCGGCGGCCGATCCGCGGGTCTTCGACGATGTGGTGGCAGGGGCGTTCCCGATGCCGGGCAGGACTCAACGACGCACGATCCGCGTGCGGCATATCGCTCGGAGCATCGTCAACGTCGCGTGCGGCGGCCAACCGTTCCAGGACCTCGAATCGACGGCCGCACGCTTCGACCAGGCTCGCACCCCCGACCTGGATCTGATCGCCGACAAGGGTTTCGTGGAGCAATCCGCGGCTCAGGAGGCGGGGGATGTGAAGGTCGCCCTCAACGACTGTGTGCAGTCGACACTCCCTAGCTACGAGGCATGGTCCGATCTGGCGGGGCCTTGGGACGTCGTCATAACGGCGGCGGTGCGGGCGCCTCAGGTAGCGGCTGCCGAAGGCGCGGTCGCGTCGTGCGCGCGCAACAAATACGGCTTCCGGGTCAGCGCCGGCGACCCGATCGGCTCGCTGATGTCCGACGGTCAGTTCATGGGCACGGACCCGGCGAAGTACACGGACCAGATGCGCACAGTCAGCGCGATCTTTGCCGACTGCACTCGCGGGTATTTCGGGGCCATCGAGAAGGCGTTGGAGCCCGAGCGCCGGACAATGGTCGCGGCGCATCGCGACCTGCTTGGCCGTTTCGCGGCAGAGATCGCCGCGGCGGGATACCCGCCCTGAGCCGCAGCCGGCGGCACCGAGCCGTGCTGGCGCAGCTCACCGGCCGTCGTCCCGTCACACTCCGCTGCCCGGACTCACCGACTGCGAGCGCGAGGTGCTCGGCCGGCAAGTAGGCAGCCGATCAGCAGCGAGTGAGCGAGCCCGCTAAGCCGGAATCTATGCCTTCACGCAGTCGAAAATGCCTAGTCACATCGGGTCATGGCGCGCGGCCCAAGCTCGGAGAAGTGTGGGC
>JBDSAK010000500.1:0-8281 GCA_039922195.1 Mycobacteriales bacterium | reverse complement strand
TCCAGCCCAACAAGGCGGTCATCGGTGCCAATGCGTTCAGCCACGAGAGCGGCATCCACCAGCACGGCGTGCTCATGGAGCGGACGACGTACGAGATCATGAACCCCGAGGACATCGGCCTGGCCGGCAACAAGATCGTGCTCGGTAAGCACTCCGGCCGGCACGCGTTCGTCGACGCGCTGACGCAGCTGGGCCTGTCGCCGAGCCCGCAGGTCATCGAGCACGCATTCGCCCGGTTCAAGGAGATGGCCGACCGCAAGATGACACTGACCGACGCCGATCTCGAAGCCCTCGTCACCGAGGACTCGGTCGACGCGGGCAGCAGCGACGCGTGGTCGTTCGACTGGCTCGCTGTAGCCGGCGGCACCGACACCGAACCACGGGCGACCGTCCGCCTCTCGCGAGGGGACACCATCGTCGAGGAGACCGCGAGCGGTGACGGCATGATCGACGCCGCTTGCGCGGCGGTCGCGAAGGCGGTTGGTGTCGACGCAAAGCTGCTCGCGTTCCAGGTCGCGGCAATCACCGAGGGCAGTGACGCCGTCGGCGAGGTGACGGTCTCGGTCGAGGTCAACACTCAACGCGTGACCGCGCGAGGGGTATCGACCGACGTCGTCGAGGCGAGCGCGCGCGCGTTCCTGCACGCACTCAATAAGGTCGTTGCCGGCACCGCCGTGCAGCGCCGGACCGACAAGCCATGAGCCGTTCCATTCGCCTAGCCGTCGTCCCTGGTGACGGCATCGGAACGGAGGTCGTCGCCGAGGGACTCAAGGCCCTCGAGGCCGCGGCGTCGGCGTACGACCTCAAGGTCGAACCCACCGGCTACGACCTCGGGGCGCGCCGCTACAACGCGACCGGCGAGACGCTGCCTGACTCGGTGATCGAGGAGCTGCGTGGCCACGACGCGATCCTGCTCGGCGCGGTCGGCGACCCGTCGGTCCCTCCCGGCGTACTGGAGCGCGGGCTGCTGCTGAAGATGCGCTTCACCCTCGACCACCACGTCACCCTGCGGCCGGTGAAGCTCTATCCCGGAGTCGAAACACCCCTTGCCGGCAAAGGCCCTGAGCACATCGACATGGTCGTCGTCCGCGAAGGCACCGAGGGCCCGTACGCCGGCGCCGGCGGCAATCTGCGCATCGGGACGCCGCACGAAGTCGCGACCGAGGAGAGTCTCAACACGCGGTACGGCGTCGAGCGAGTCGTGCGTGACGCTTTCCGTCGCGCGCAGGCCCGTCCGCGCAAGAAGCTGACGCTCGTGCACAAGACGAATGTTCTCGTGCACTCCGGCGGCCTGTGGCAGCGGACGGTCGACGACGTCGCCCGCGATTTTGCCGACGTCGCCGTCGACTACTGCCATGTCGACGCGGCTGTTCTCTACTTCACGCAGTCACCTGAGCGGTTCGACGTCGTCGTCACGGACAACCTGTTCGGCGACATCATCACCGACCTCGGCGCGGCCATCGCGGGCGGGATCGGGCTGGCCGCCAGCGGCAGCCTCGACGTCAGCGGCGCCAACCCGAGCATGTTCGAGCCGGTGCACGGGTCGGCGCCCGACATCGCCGGTCAGGGCAAGGCTGACCCCACGGCAACAGTGATGAGCGTTGCGATGTTGCTCGAGCATTTGGGCGAGAGCGACGCGGCCCGCGCCGTCGAGTCAGCCGTGACAGCTGACCTGAGCGCGCGATCGACGTACGGTCAGAGAACGACAAGCGAAATCGGCGACGCGATCGCCGGGCGAGTCAGCTAACACTCCGAAGGAGATACCGCGATGCCGCTTACGCCGACGACAAAGATCTGGATGGACGGCGAGCTCGTCGACTGGGACGACGCCAAGATCCACATCCTCAACCCGACGCTGCACTACGGCTGGGGCGTATTCGAAGGCATTCGCGCCTACAAGACCGATCGGGGTCCGGCGGTTTTCCGGCTGACCGAGCACATCGAGCGGCTGTTCCGCTCGGCGCACATCTACCTGATGGAGCCGGCGTTCACGGCCGAGCAGATGGTCGAGGCGGTGAAGGAGACCGTGCGCGTCAACGAGGTCGACTCCTGCTACATCAGGCCGCTGTTCTACCTCGGCTACGGCGAGATGGGCCTCAACCCGATGCCGAGTGAGGTCAAGGCGTCGATCGCGGTATGGCCGTGGGGTGCCTACCTCGGCGCCGACGCCGCGGAGAAGGGTTGCCGCGCCGCGGTGTCGTCTTGGCAGCGGATCGGCAACAACACGATTCCACCGACCGGCAAGGCGACCGGGCAGTACATCAACTCATCGCTCGCGAAGGTCGCCGCGATCAAGGCCGGCTACGACGAGGCGATTTTGCTGACCCCCGAAGGGCTGATCTCCGAAGGCTCAGGGGAGAACATCTTCGTCGTCTACGGCAAGAAGCTGGTGACGCCGCCGCTGGTCGACGGTGCGCTGGCCGGACTCACCCGTGACTCGGCCATGACGATCGCGCGCGACGAGGGGTACGAGGTCGTCGAGCAGAGCCTCAACCGCACCGATCTCTACCTCGCCGACGAAGCATTCTTCACTGGTACGGCGGCCGAGATGGTTCCGCTGGTCGAGGTCGACGACCGCAAGGTCGGCAAGGGAGTCCCCGGCCCGATGACCAAGCACATCCTCGAGCTGTTCACCCAGGCCACCCGCGGCGAGCTCGACCGCTACAAGGTGTGGAACGAGTACGTCAACGAGTGACGGGCGAGGCGCGCCAGACCGCCGCGTGCGGTACGGCGCCCTCGAAGTGACCGACCGCGATCAGGCGACCGTCCAGCTCCGCGAATCCGCCCACGCCACCGTCGGGTCGTCCGGCCAGGTCGAGCTCGGTTGGCACCCATTCCGGGTTGTCGCGCGACCAGATCACGGCGCGGCCATCGGTGTCAGTGCCGCCGATCAACGGTGCTCCCGCAGGAGTGAAGTACACAGTGGACAAGTAGCCAGTGAGCCCACGTACATCGCCGGCCTGCGACCAGCTGTCGCCGCTGGGCGAACCCATGACGAAACCGTCACCGGACCGGGTCGAGCCGACAGCGAGAAAGCCGTACCGACCGAAAGCGACGGAGGTGAAGTCGCCGCCGGCGAGGCCGCTGTCCACTGCGCGCCAGGGCTGACCACGTGTCGATTGCACGATCAAGGGTCGCTGCCCGGAAATGCCGACGGCGACTGCGGTGCCATCGCCGAACGCAACGGACTGCAGCGAACTCGGGGAGGCGAGAGGCAACGGGACGCTCTCCCAATGCATGCCGTCGGAGGAGCGCCAAGCGGCCGCCTCCTCGCGGCGGGTTGGAGCGGGACCGCCGTCCACCTCGACGTCGGAGACGGAACCGACAGCGATGAAGTCCCCATCGGCAACGGCCACTGCGTTGAGCGCTCCGCTGCGGCCGGCCGGGACCGGCAGCGGCTCCGCCAACTGCCAACTAGCGCCGCGATCCGATGAACGCCAGGCAACCGGCGCGTTCGCCGGCTCGTCGTTGCGATAGCCGACAGCCACTATCGGGCCGCCCGGCAGGGCCGCCACCCCGTTCATCAAGAACGCCGAGTCGGTGTCGTCCGCGTCATCGATCCGGGCGCCGGGGACTCTGGTCCACATCTGCCCATCGAGACTGCGCCACACCCCGGGCCGCCCCACCCCGGATGACGAGCTGGCCGAGGCGATGCCGACGGCGACGAACTGGCCGTCCGCCACAGTGACAGCGTGCATGCTCCCAGCAGCACGAGGCGCGCCGAAGACCTCGCCCGCGTCCACGACGCGTAACCACGAAAAGGCGGCCGTTGCGTCGGTCATCTGCGCGCTGCCGGACGGCGCAGCTGCGGCCGTCGAGCCGACCTCAGGTGTGCTGGCCGGGACGTCCCCGTAGATCGCGACTGTGCCCGCCACGACGGCGGACGCTGCGCCGAGCGCGGCAATTCCGGCGGCGAATCCGGTGATCCGGCGGCGTCGGAGCAGCGGCGCTGCGGCCAGGACCGGCAGGTCGCCGGCAACGGCGTACGCGCGAGAACGCAGCGCCAGCCCGGCGCGCTGCGCCGCTGTTTCGAAGAACTCGTCCTCGCCGTTCATTGGCCTGCTCCCTGGTCCGCCAGAAGTAGGGCGGTGAGTGTCTTGCGAGCGCTGTGCAGATGAGCCTTCACGGTGCCTTCGGCGCAGCCGAGGACTTCCGCCACGTCGGCGAGCGACTGGTCGTCGCCGTAGTGAAGTGCGACGACCTGGCCCTGCCGCCGCGGCAGCGATCGAACCGCGGCCCAGAACCGTTCGTCATCTTCGTCGAGTCGATCAGCGGCAGCGACGGTCGTGCGACTGGACAGCCGGACCAGTGCGCGGGCTTCAGCCGCCAGCCGCCGGAAGCGGGAGGCCGCGAGGTTAAGGGCCACTCGGCGGACCCACGCGCCGGGCCGGTCGAGATTGCTCACCTCCGGCCACCTGGCGTAGCTGCGCAAGAACGACTCCTGGGCCAAGTCTTCGCTGATCGGCCAGCTGCCGGTCAGCGAGTAGAGGCAGCCCAGCACGCCGGGCAGCTCGGCCCGGTAGAACGAGTCGTAGTCGCGAAGGGAGTGCTCGCGGGCCACGTCGCTGCGCACATCACCTTCCACGGCTGGGTCGTCATCTGTAGTAAAGACGATTGGGCGGCACGGCTAGGTTTAGTACGCGGCCAATTCGACAAGCGGCAACCTCGCGTGGGTGCTGTGGGCCGACCCGTCGGACATGACCGAGTGCCGGTGCTGACGTCGGTAGCCGGCGTACTGGAGCTGCCCAATGCGGGGTACGACGACGCGCTCACGTTCGTCCGACCCGGGCATACCTGTGCAACGCGGCAGTGTCCACTGAACCTCTGCGCGCGGGGGCGGCAGGACATAGCAGGTTTCGATGTCGCGCGACGGTCCTAGAGTCGCCTTCGCAGTTGCCAGGTGCCGTCGGGTTGTCGGTGGAGAGTCATGCGGCCTTCGTGGACGTCGTGGTGGTGGGGAAGGCAGAGGTGCCCGAGGTTGCCGAGGTCGGTGTCGCCGCAGTCGTTGATCCAGTGCACGAGATGATGAACTTCGCACCAGCGGGTGGGGACGGTGCAGCCGGGGACGACGCAGTGCTGGCCGTCGCGGACGATGAGGGCTCGGCGTTGGGCGGGGGTGGCGGTGCGGACCTGCCGGCCGGCGTCGAGGATCTGGGAGGGTCCGTCGGTGATGATGCGGGCGACTTTCGCGTCGCAGCACAGGCGGCGGGCGGCTTCGCCGCTGATCGGGCCGTGCCGTTCGAGCATCGCTGGTGGTGCGCCGTCCTGGTCGAGCAGGGTGTGCCGGTCGACGACGACGGTGATGTGCGGTCGTTCGCCGGCGACGTCGCCGACCTCGCCGCTGGCGAGGCTCTCGTGAACCCAGGCGGCGAGCGCGTCGTGTAGGCGTTGCGGTCGGGTCCGGCTGTCGTCAGGCGCGGGTGGGCTCATCCGGGCTTCGAGCAGGATCTGCAGCCCGGCGGCGGTCTCGGGCAGGAGCCAGCCGTTCACTGAGTGCAGTTCGTCGAAACGACTCGCCAGGTGCAGCTGACGCATGTGGTAGCGGTTTGCTTCGTCGCGAGAGACGGCCTCTTTGGCGTAGCTGTAGCGAAGCCGGCCGATGAACGACCGGAGCGGCTGCGGGTTGACCTGTTCGGCGGCGGTGAGCATGGCTGTTTCGCAGCCGCGCATCACCTCGATCGGCGCGTCTTTGGCGAGGGAGGCGATCGCGACGGCGCTCGCGTACGGGATCCGCCCCGCGGCCAGCGCCTGCGCGGTGGCGGGGAGCTCGCGCAGCACCCGCGCGGTATGCACGCGGGCTTGCGCGTCCACAGGGTGCAGCTGGCAGTGCCCGCGCAGCCACGCCGCAGTCGACGGCGACCCGTCGACCGACCCGCCGCCCGCGGCGTCGAAGTCACCGAGGATCTGCATGCGCAATGCTTCCAACGCGCGCGCCGCGGTCTCGATCTCGACGAGCAGCGATGCCTGCGCGGACACCGGCATGCCGGCGGCGCAGCGGAGGGCAAGCGCGTCGACTTCTGACATCACTGACACGACGATCACCTCCCGCGCTCAAAAAAATGGCGGCTGCGATGCGCGGGGAAGGCTGATCGCGTTACAACAACCCTACCCGGCGGGTCCGACAAAACTGGGTCAGAAAACCCTTATGTGGAAAGAGAATTGCCAACAGTGACCGGGCCATAGCTAAGGTCCGGGACGCGGCCCGCCACTCGTCCGGAAGGGCTTCGTCCGCATGTGCTGCACAAGCACGGACGGCGCGCCGTCGCGTGGGTTCAGTGAGCTGACTTCACTGCGCCTGAAGGTATGACGTGTTGGCGTCCGGCCCCGCGAGCCGACGGCCGAGCCGCTCGAGCGCATCACGTTCTACGTACCGCGCTACACCGAGATCCGCTCGACCCGGCCCTCACTCGCTTGCAGCCGAGCTACTCCCAGGCTCAATCAGGCAGACCGCCTCAGCCTGCATGAGCCTCTCCAAATCATCGCCGAGGGCGGTGACCTGCAGCAGTCGATGATTGTCGTGTTCGATGAACTCGACCAACCGTCGATGCAGGCGTCGGCCAGTCGGGGCCAGCATCCCCAACGGTGTGGGCAGCGGACCGACATGAATTCCTTCTTGACGAAGGAGCAGGACGGTCCGATTTGCCACCTCGACACGGTCAAGAACCACATGCTCTAAGCCGTCAAGCGCGGCGTGCAGAACGCGCGCTCGTTGAACGATCTGTAGAACCGGCATGGACGTGCCGTTGACGCGATACGGATCGACGTAGACGTCTCGGAACGCGGGCACTGCCGACTCGTCAGGCCCCGGCGGGGACTTCCACAACTGCAACATCCGATCTACGGGATGCCTGGGGTCTTCCAGTTCGAATCCGGTCATGAGTCCATGGTCGATGCGACCGCAGACGCGGTCCAGTAATTGCCGCTTCCCGGCGCCCCACGCGGGCGCACTCGACAGCGAGCAGCGTGTCGTCGACGGGTGGGTGTCCCACGTTCTGGCGGCATGCCACGCGACTAGGTTGTGTGCGTGGCCAATCCGGCAAGCGACATCGTCGCGTGGGTGCAGTGGGCTGACTTCGTCGGACCTGACGGCGTCACCGTTCTGACGTCTGACTCCGGCGAGCCCACGGCCGACCAGCTCGAGCGCATCACGTTCTACGTTCCGCGCTACACCGGCGGAGCATTGGCGCTGGGTTCGGTGCCGGCGATGGCTAATCTGCGGGTTCTCCAGGTGCCCAATGCCGGGTACGACGACGCACTCGCCTATGTAGGTCCAGGAATGACGCTGTGCAACGCAAGAGGCGTACACGATCAGTCGACGGCCGAACTGGCCGTCGGTCTGGCCATCGCCTCCCGGCGTGGCTTCGGGGACTTCTTCCGGAATCAGCCAGCCGGACGCTGGGACCACACGATGAGACCGGCACTCGCTGACTCCCGGGTGGCCGTTGTCGGTTATGGCTCCATCGGCCAGGCGGTGGCGCGGATGCTGTCGGCGTTCGACGTCAGCGTCGTGGGGTTCTCGCGGTCCGGCGGCGACGGAGCACTGCGGGTCGACAGTCTTGCCGCACGTATCGGCGAGTTCGACGTCGTCATCCTGACGCTGCCGCTCAACGCCGAATCAACACGACTCTTCGACGTACGCATGTTGGCCCGGATGCAGGACGGCGCATCGATAGTCAACGTCGCGCGAGGCGCGATCATCGACACGACTGCCCTGCTCGCCGAGCTGCACAGTGGCCGGTTGCACGCCGCGCTCGACGTCACCGACCCCGAGCCGCTGCCCACGGAGCATCCGCTGTGGACGGCGCCCAACGTTCTGATCACTCCGCACGTGGGTGGGGACACGGAGGCATTCGAACCCCGCGCCCGCAAGCTTGTGTACGAACAACTTCGCCGCGTTTCCTGCGGCGAGCCTCTGCTCAACGTCGTCGAGCTCCCCGCCGGCCGAGCAGCTACCTGACGATGACCGGCATGCCGACCATCGTCAGGTCGATCAGGTAGTCGGCGACGTGCATGGGGATCCGGACGCAGCCGTGCGACGCGGGGTGGTTCGGCACGCTGAGGGACCCGTGCAGCGCGTAGCCGCCGCGAAAGTACGCCGGCTGGTAGAGCTGGCCGAGGTAGGACGTACGCCACCCGCTGATCTCGTTGTGCACCCGGAAGGTGCCCATCGGGGTGCGGCCGCTAGCGCAGCGCATCCGGCCGCGGTCGAGCTCGCACCACTTCTTGCCTGAGCCTGACGAGATATGGGTGATGAGTCGCACCGTGCCGCCGAGGTAGACGA
>JBDSAK010000499.1:0-13738 GCA_039922195.1 Mycobacteriales bacterium | reverse complement strand
CGCTCGCTGGAAGCTGATCAACACCGCGCTCGACCTCCCCTTCCCCGACCCGCCGGAGACCTATTCCAGCTCCCCGGACTTCTTCGAGGCGATGGGTATCCCGGCCGGCACCACCGGCCGGTTGCCGCGCGACCAGCGCACCCGCAGTGGGCTGGAGAGCGAAGTGCTCGAGGACATCGGCGGTACGTCGGGCCGCCGCGCTCCCAAAGGTGGCGGCGGCTCGCGCGACAAGAGCGGCCCGCGACGCGACTCCGCGCCGCGCGACGACGACGCAGCGCCGGCTCGGCCGCCGCGCAGTGGCGAGCCGCGCCGGCGTACCCGCCGCAGCAGTTCCACCGGCGAGGTGGCAGGCGGTACGCCGGCCTCCGCACCTGAGGTCGCACCCGCCGCAGACACTGTCGATGCCGCAGCGAAGCGCCGGCGGCGGCGCGGCGGTCGAGGCCGCGGTCAGGGCTCCGGCGCCGCGCCGGACGCGGCCTCCGCTGCCAACGGGTAGCCAGGCGCCTTCAGGGATTGCGGCGCGCTACGCGTGGAGCCTTCGGCGGCGCCGTGCTGTCACGGACGATGAGTTGGGTGGGCAGCAGGACGTGCTCGGCGTTGCCGGAGCTCACGCCAGGCCCGGCTGCGATCAAAGACGTCAGCGCATGCACCGCCGCACGGGCCTTGGCATTGACGTCCTGCCGGACCGTCGTCAGGGTCGGCCGCACGGCCACCGCGACCGCGCTGTCGTCGTAGCCGACGACGGACACGTCGTCCGGCACCCGAAGTCCCAGCTCCGCTGCCGCGCGCATCGCACTGGCCGCAAAGGCATCCGAATAGCACAACAGCGCCGTCGGACGATCAGTCAGCTCCAGCAGCTGACGCGCCCCGTCGTACGCAGCCTGGTCCGGCCGGAACGGCTCCACGGCAACTGTCGGTACGACGCCGGCAGCCGACAACGCCTCGAACCACCCGGCAAGTCGCTGCTCCGCGGAGTACGTGATGGTCTGACCCCAAGGGTCGGCGACGACACCGGTCAGGACGCCGGAGCCGACGGTCAGGATGGCGATCCGTCGATGGCCGAGGTCAAGCAGATGCTGGGCCGCGGCGCGCGCGCCTCCGTGATCATCCACGTTGGCGTGCGCACCGCCGGCCACGGGCTGCTGATCGACGAAAACGGCTGGTAGCCGGCGGCGCTTGAGCCACCCGACGTCCTCGCTCAGCGGTCCGCAGGCGTAGACGATCGCGCCGTCCAGCGCCACGTCCCTGGACGGGATGACCCCTGCGGTGCGCGGCGGCGTCAGCAACGTCAGCGCCAGTCCATGGTCCGCGAGCGCGTCGGCGACAGCAGCGAGGAACGCGGTAGCGAAGACGTCGGCGAACGCGATGCCGAGGCTGTCGGTAAGCAGAACGCCCACCGCGCCGGTAGCCCCGCGGGCGAGCGCTCGGGCGGCCGGGTCGGGCCCGGTGTAGCCGAGCTCGTCGGCAACCGCGAGCACGCGTTCGCGCATCGCGTCCGAGAGCTGGTCAGGCCGAGCAAAGGCGTTGGACACGGTCATCCGGCTGACACCGACGCGATCCGCGATCGTCTTGAGCGTGACTTTGTCCACGAGCGCTCCGTCCGAAAGTTACGTGCCCGCTGTCCGCCCGACCGCGCACACTACCGGGCGCCGTTCGACCGGTTCGATGCGGCGCGCCGCCGCCGCAAGCAGCCGGGACACCAGGCGGCGAGAGCGCTCAACCTCAGGAGATGGGGTGGACTCGATGACGGGACTGCCGGGCTGTGCGCTGAGGATTTCGCCCCGGAACCCGGCGGTCGACAGCGACGCCACTGCGGTGAATGGATCCGTGATCAATGACATGAGCTATTCCCTTCGTGGACTCTCTCTTTGTACCGGTACAGTAGACCAGTTTTCTGTACCGGTCAAGTCCCGTCTGAAGCGTCTCCCCTCCCGCCAGTCGGCGTACGAATGCAGGTCCATCCGATCTCAAGCCGAGCGCCCGGCCGGCCGAGGATCGAGTGTCAGGACCTGGCAGAGCAGAGGGCGGAACAGTGGCGCTTCAGCGGTTGCACGACCACAAGACCGGAGAAGACGCGGACGACCTCAAGGCGTGGCTGCACACCCTCGAAGGCTGCCCGTCCGTTGAGGTGACGGCCCTCGCGAGTTGCGGCAACGACATGCACGGCAGCGATCGCCCGACCTGGTTCTACGTCGAGGCGGACGTCTCCGCCGGAGTCGCGCGCCGTCGCTGCCTGGGCTGCGGCTCGGTGCACCACGTGCTCGACTCGCAGGAGAACTGGCCGACCGGCGTACACACCTCGACGTGCCCGACCTGCGCGCAGTCGATGTTCGAGGTCGCCGCCGGAATGCACACGGCGTCGTCACCGGAGCCCAACCAGCCGGTCGTCACCTGGATGGCGCTCGGCGTCCGCTGCGTGACCTGCGGCCGGGTCGACGGACTGACCGACATGTTCGTTCCGAACATGCCGATCGCGGACGTCATCGCCGCCCTCTGACCCTCTCGGTTGACCGCGCCGTCGGCCACCACCAGAGTGAAATGACTGATGACCGCGAGATTTTCGGCGCTCTGAGCGTGGGCAGTTCACGGTCACAAGTCATTTCGCCGAATGGATGGGTTCCTGCGCGTGCGTCTGGTGATGATGTCCGACACCCATCTGCCTGCACGCGCCCGTGACCTGCCCGCCGATCTCTGGGACGCCGTACTCGATGCCGACGCCGTCTTGCATGCCGGCGACTGGATGGACGTCGGGCTGCTCGATGCGCTCGAATCCTGCTCCCCCCGCGTGATCGGCTGCTGGGGCAACAACGACGGCTTCGACCTTCGCCAGCGGCTGCCCGAAGTCGCTCGCGCCGACCTCGGCGGGCTGCAGTTCGTCGTCGTACACGAGACAGGCCCGTCGACGGGGCGCGAGGCGCGGATGGATGCGGCGTACGCCGGCACCGACGTCGTGGTCTTCGGTCACTCGCACATCCCGTGGGACACGGTCACGCCGGGCGGGATCCGGCTGCTCAACCCGGGCTCACCCACGGACAAGCGCCGCCAGCCGGTCGGCACGTACCTCACCGCGACGGTCGACGGCGGTGCGCTGACCGACGTGATTTTCCAACCGCTCGCTTAGTCTGCGTCGCAAACTAGTTTCTAGACCCGACCACAGCTGCTATGGTCTGTGCTACCAACTAGTTTGGAATGGTGCAGACGTGGACCGACGACAGCTCGAATCAGCCGGCGAAAGCTTTCCGCACACCCATGTGCAGGGCCTGTACGCCGTCCCCTTCGGGGTATTGCTTTGGTTCTTCGTGGCACTCGGCAACGTCGCGGAGCCTCCCGGCGGGCGGTGGATCGTGCGAGCGGGCATCGTCCTCGCCGCGCTACTGCTCTGGCTCGTGACGTTCTACTACCGCCGTAGCTTCGGCCGGGTCACGCCAACGCGCGATCGGCAGATTCGCTACGTCGTCGCGGCTGTTGTCGCGTTCGCGGTTTTCGCGGGTGTCGACCAGATCCTCAGGGCGTTCCTGGGCCGGCCACCCGAACCTGCGGTCAGCACGACTCTGTCGGCGTGGGCCGCCGGCATGATCGTGTTCTACCTCGTTGCCGGCTCGCTCAGGGCTCATCACCTCATCATCTGGTCCGCGATGTTTGTCGCCGGCCTTCTGCCCATCTGGGGGCACGGGATCGACCGCGACGCGCTCGCGTACTTCCCGATCGGCACGGCCATGATCGTGACGGGCCTGTTCGACCATCGCGACCTGCTGCGGACTTTCCGGGCCTACCACGACCTGCACCTCGAGACGACCGATGTCCGAGGCTAGTGGCGAGCTGGCGCTGGATCGGCTGATCCACGAGCCGGCTCGGCTGGCGCTTCTCACGGTGCTGTCATCCGTGCAGTCGGCCGACTTCGTCTTCCTGGCGCGGACCACCGGGCTGACCAAGGGAAACCTGTCGAGTCACCTGACGAAGCTGGAAGACGCAGGCCTGGTCGACATCGAGAAGCGCTTCGTGATGAAGAAGCCCAACACGAACGTCGCGCTGACCCCGAAGGGGCGGCAGCAGATCGCCGCGCACTGGGATCGGCTCGACCGGCTGAAGTCCCTGGCGGAGCCGCCGGTGCCGCGCGACGGCTTGCTGACCTAACATCGGCCGCATGTCCACGGTCACCTCACTGCGCCAACTACCACTGCGCCGGTACGACGCCCGTGCGGCCTCGATCGCGGTCTGCGAACTCGGCGACGACGGTGACCCGGTGCTCTTCGTCCCGGGCTACACGGGGGGCAAGGAAGACTTCGTCGCGCTGGCGGACGACGTCGTCGCCGCGGGCTTTCGCTACCTCGCGATGGACCAGCGGGGGCAGTACGAATCAACCGCCGGAGACGATGCGGCGGACTTCACTATCGCCTCGCTTGCTGAGGACCTGCGCGAGATCGTGCGGGCGATCGGCGCGCCGGTGCATCTCGTCGGTCACAGTTTCGGCGGCCTTGTCGCGCGCGCCGCGGTGATCGCCGACCCTGGCCTGGCGCGGTCCTTCACGGCCATGTCGAGCGGCCCCGGCATACTCACCGGTCCGCGCGCCGAGTCGATCCTGGCCCTCGAACCGGTGCTGCAGGCGAGCGGCGCAGCCGCGGTGTACGACGTGATCGAGGCGGGCGCTGCCCAGGATCCGACCCGCGCACCGTCGACCCCCGAAGTCGCGGCCTTCATGCGCCGTCGCTTCGTCGCGGCGAACCCGGTGGGTCTCGCGGTCATGGGCCGGGCGTTGCTCGAGGTGCCGGACACCGTCGATGAGCTGCGCGCGACCGGCGTACCGCTCCTGGTTCTGCACGGCACGGTCGACGACTCGTGGGCGCCCGATGTCCAGGCCGACATGGCCTGGCGGCTGGGTGCCCGTCACGTTGTCATTGACGGCGCGGAGCACTCGCCCGCGGCTGAGAAGCCCGCCGAGACCGCCGCGGCGTTGATCGCGTTCTGGCGGTCTACCGGCTGAGCTCGCGGCGTACCGCGTTGCCCAGGTTGTTGGTCGCGCCGCTGTTGAGCTTCATGCCCGCCGCCGCGCCGACGAGGAACGGCAGGAACGACGCGGCGCTGCGGCCCGCTCGACGGGCCAGTCGTTTGCGCATGCCTCGGTTCAGCTGCCGCTTGGCGGCGGCGGTCCACAGGGCCGCGCCGCTCGGCCCGTTGAGCAGGTACTCCGGCTCGACCGAGCTGCCTGATGCCCACGCGTGTGCGAGGGCGGCGGCTCGCGCCGATCCCTGCGCCTCGACAGGGCGCGCGTACGCCGAATGCAACTCGCCGATGAGCCGCATCTCGATCGCCGCGACGGCGAGCGTCTCGGTGACCAACTCGATCGGCATGGCAATCCACGTCGGCGGGGCGAACCAGGATGCTGCGGCCAGGCCACCGGCAACCGCACCGATCGCCCCCGTCGCTTTGCCCGCTTGATCGGTGAGCTCGTCGGCGATCTCCTCGGCGCTGCGGCCCGGAAACTCCTTCTGCAGAGCGGCCAAATCCCGCACCGGCAGTTGGCCAGCGAGATCGATCGCGGTCTCCGCGAACCAGCGGCCACTGGTGACCGCCACCGCACCCGCATGCTTTGCGGAGGACGCCAGCGAACGCACGATGGACGCGAAGCCCTTGGCATCGGTCCCTTCGGACGTGATGCGGGCAAGCTCTTTCGTGACGTCGCGCTCGTTGTCCTTGTCTGACATCAACACAGGTAGCGCCTCTCGACGTGGGTCACTGTCGCTGACGCCATACCCGTTCGTCGACCGGTCAGGCCTTCGGGCCTTCCTGTTGCAGGACCTCGAACTGCCACACCGTCGAACCACTCGCCGCCGGACCCTGGCCGGCTGGACGCTCGCCGGCGGCCTGGGCATGACCTTGCGCGAACGACTGGCTCGCCATCCACGCCTGGAAGTCCTCGGCGCTGCGCCACTTCGTGTAGACCAGGTAGCTGTCGGTGCCCTCGAGCGGACGCAGCAGCTCGAACCACTCGAACCCGTCCGAACCGGAGACCTGGCCCGCCCGGTTGGCGAACCGCTGTTCGAGCGTCTCGCGCATCTCCGCGGGAACGGTCAGCGAGTTGATCACGACGATCGACATGGGTCTCCTCAGGGCTGCGGGTACGCGACGGGCATCGTCATCATCGCCCGTTCAGAATCGCAGACCCAATCACGCCGTTGTGCCACGCGGACACCATGTTCGTGGCACGCCCACACGAACAACGGTGCAAACACCAGCGTGGCGGCCGCCCAAACCAGGTCCCCGGCGAGTGCAGATAACGCCGGATAAACAAGGCCGGCGATCAGCCCAAGCAGCCGCGCGACGACCGGGACCCGGTGCGGCACGGCGATCAACGCGACGATCCCGATAGACGCCCCGAGGACCAGCCCAAAGCCCGCCCCGACGACCGCGCCAATGCCACCCGCGAAGGCGAGGAACAGCGGCGCGCCCTGCAGGGCGCGGCCGATGGCCGCACCGGCCCCCGTCTGCCCGCTCGCCAGATCATTGGCCAGACCGCCCAGCCCGATCACCACGATTGTGGCAACGCCGGCCATCGAACCAATTTGCAGCCCGCGCCAGACTCCGCGCCAAGTGCTCCATGCTGCCAACCGCACCTGTCCTGTCCCCATCTCGAGCCTCTCTCGCCGTTTCAACGTTGCCTTTCACTGTTTTGAACATGTTCAACATAGCGCGCCTGCGCACTTCTCGTCTCGACTTTCGAACATGTTCAGTCCGGCGTACCGTTGGGCGGTGACCTCCGACTACGGCCTCTTCGGGCCGGACAGCGTGACCTGGCGGCTGCACGCCGATTCGGCCATGGCCCTCGCCGGGTTGCGAGCGCTGCTCCTACAGGCGCTGCACCCGCTGGCCATGGCAGGCGTCGAGCAACACTCGGCGTACCGGACCGATCCCTGGGGCCGGCTCGCGCGCACGGGCGAGTTCATCGGTGTGACGACCTTCGGGACCACCGACCAGGCCGAGCGGATGGCGGCGCGCGTCCGGGCGATGCATGGCAGCAAAGCCGGCGTCGAACCGGAGACCGGCACGCCGTACCGCGTCAGCGACCCGCACCTGCTGCTCTGGGTGCATTGCGCCCAGGTCGACTCGGTGCTCGTCTCGCTGCGCGCCGCAGGTGTGCGGATCAGCAAGGCGGACGCCGATCGGTACGTCGCCGAGCAGGTCGTCGCCGCGCGCCTCATTGGCATCGACGCGGCTGATGCTCCGACCACCGTCACCGATCTCGCCAGGCTGATGGCGTCCTACCGACGTGAGCTGCGCGTCACCGAAGCCGGCCGCGGCGCCCTGAAATTCGTGCTGTTCCCGCCGATGCCGCCCGCCCGTTGGGTCGTCGCCGCGAAGCCGGCGTGGGCCACGCTCGCCTCGATAGCCGTGGCGCTGCTCCCCCGCTGGGCGCTGCGGCTCTACGGCCTGCCCGGACTACCGACGACACCGTTCGTAGCGTCTGCCGGTGCGCGCACCTTCCGCGGTACGACGCTGCTGCTGCCGCTCGACAAGCGCGAAGGGCCGATGCTCAAAGCCGCGCGAGCGCGGCTCGCTGACGACGGCCTGCACTGGACCGGCTCCGGCGTCGAACCGATCGAGGACAAGCTGGCCGGCTGACTATTTTCCGGTCGGGTCCGCGCCCTCGGGCAAGAGCTCGCGGCGATCGACAACTCGCCAGAGCTCGGCTGTCTGCACTGCCCAGAACCCGGCAAACGCCACAAGGACAGCGACTTCGAGCCACATGACGAGGTGTCGCCAGCCTCGGTCGATGAACCGTGTCACGACAATCGTGAGCAGTGCCACTGCCATGAACGCCGCGACGGCGTAGTACCAGCGGACGAACCTCTCGGCACCCACGCGAGCCCTCGCCGACCACGCGTTGATCAGGATCACGATGATGATTCCGATGAACATCGTCACTGCCGCCACGGTGTGACCATGGTCGACGAACAGATCGCGATCGGTGGCGAAGACGATCACTCCGAGCCCCGTCATCAGGTAGCCGACAACGATGGAGACCTTTGCCCAGCGGCTGAGCGGCATCTCGGGATTCGCCTTGTATTTCAGGAGAAGCCGGGTCGCGTCCGCAGCGATCGCCACCACGACGACCGCCAGCACGTTGTTCCACACGCCCGGTGAAACGTCATACGCATCAGGAATGCCTGAGCCGCCGCAGATCAGCGGACGCGTCGTCGGGGTGAACGCCACGATGAACGCGAGGAATCCGGAGAAGTTGAGCACCGAGTCCTCGGTGTCGGAACTGCCCTGGTAGACGATCAGCATTGCTCCGAGTGCGCAGAGTACGGCGACGAAGACGCTGTGCGCCGACGTGAAGTAGTAGGCACTGATCGAGGTCTGCCAGCAGCCGGCCCCGACGCCTTGGGTCACGACCGCCGCTGCGAGCAGCGAGACCACGACGATCATCCCGACCCGCAGATGGCGATAGGTGTTGATGACAGCGTCGCGGTGCTCGTCGGCCATGTGATGTCCCGTCCCCATCGAGATGATCACGTGCTGGGTGCATCAAATCGCGTCGAGGACACATTGGGCTAGAGGCCGAGCTATTGCGGCCGGCTGACCGTCAGCGAGTACGGCGACAGCGGCGCCTGCCGGTCCGACGGTTCGACCCAGATGATGTAGTTGCCGGCAGCCACGTTGCTCCGTTGTTCGTGGGCGGTCGCCGACAGCGAGTAGTAGCGAGTATCTGCCGCACCAGCCAGGCTCATGCCAAGGCGCGCGTTCATCGAGTCGAGAGTGATTACCAACTCGCCACCGGGCCACTGCAGGCCCACCGGGTGGGCGTCGTCAGGCGAACTGAACTCGGACGTGACGCGGAAGCCAGGCCGGCGCATCACTGGTCCCGTGCTCTCCGTCGGCACCGGACTGCTGCGTGCCTCGATCGAGACTTTGCTGTCGGGGTGGCCACACAGGTCGGGGTCCATGCCGAGGGTCGCTCGGTCGGCGCGGCAGGTCGCTTGGGCGTTCGGTTCGTCCTTGGGCGGGGACTCGCTCGCTCCGGAGCAGGCGAAGACACCCGGCTCGTCCAGCACGTCGCGCGTGCAGCCCGCGGGCGGCTGATTGATCGGCAGATCTGGATCACGCGCCGGATCCGCACTCGCCGACTTGTACAGCGCGTCGACATCGACGCAGTCAGCTGGGTCGTATCCAATGGACTCCATGTAGGCGACGCACTCGGCGTACGTCTCCGACCCGGCGCCCCCCACCGCTGCTGCCGACAGCACGGGCGAGGGGGATGCAGAAGCGGCCGATGTCGCGCTCCCCGACCTCGTCGGCTGCACGGCCGCCGGGGCGGTCTCCGGGGCACTGGGTGCGGACTGCGTCAGGATGAACACGCCGGCGACCAGGCCGGCAACGAGGATGCCGATCAATACGGCGGCGCCGTTCTGCCGTGCGTTCTTCGAGTCGGGCGCGCCGGAATCAGTCATGGCCCGTGCATCGACGCGCGCGGCCTCGAAGTTGATCTCAGCACTTCTGCAGTCGCTCCGCTGCCGCGTGGAGGGTCTCGAGCTTCTTCGGGAAGGCGAAGCGCACCTTGTTGGCACCGAGTGAGCGGTCGGCGTAGAAGCTGCTGGCCGGCACAGCTGCAACACCGATGTCCTCGATCAGGTGCTTGACGAACGCGACGTCGTCACGCGCGGGGTCGAGCGCGTCGGTGTCGCACATGACGTAGTACGCGCCATCAGGAACGTGCACCCCGAACCCGACATCACGCAGTACGCCGCACAACAGGTCGCGTCGCTCGAGATATTTGGCTGCCATCTCGGTGTAGTACGACGCCGGCAGCGCCATCGCTGCGGCGCCCGCCTCTTGCAGCGGCGCTGCCGCACCGACAGTCAAGAAGTCGTGCACTTTGCGCAGCGCGCCGGTCATCGACGGCGGCGCGATGATCCAGCCAACCCGCCAGCCGGTGACTGCGTAGGTCTTCGATAGCGCGTTGATGGTGACTGTGCGGTCCTGCAGGCCTTCGACCGTCGCCGGCGGAACATGGCCGCCCTCGCCGAGGTAATGGATGTGTTCGTAGATCTCATCGGTGAACACGACGACGTCGTACTGCTGGCACAACTCACTGATCAGGTCGAGCTCCGGACGCGAGAACACCTTGCCGGTCGGGTTGTGCGGGGTGTTGACGATGATCGCCTTGGTGCGATTCGTGAACGCCGCGCGCAGCTCGGCTTCGTCGATGTGCCAGTCTGGCTCGTGCAGCGTGACGTACCGCGGTAGGGCACCGGAGAGGATCGTGTCGGGACCATAGTTCTCGTACCACGGCTCGAAGATGACCACCTCGTCGCCGGGGTTGAGCAGCGCGAGGCAGGCGACGATCATCGCTTCGGTCGAACCGCAGGTGACGCAGATGTGCGTCTCCGGGTCCACTTCCCAGCCCGGGTACGTGCGGGCGGTCTTCGCCGCGATGCCGTCGCGGAATCCCTTGGCACCCCAGGTGATCGCGTACTGGTTGATGTCTTGGTCGATGGCCTCCTTCGCGGCGTCCTTGAGTTCTTGCGGGCAGGCGAAGTCCGGGAAGCCCTGCGACAGGTTGATGGCACCGTGCCGCATGGCGAGCCGGGTCATCTCGCGGATCACCGATTCAGTGAACGTCTGTGCCTTGTCCGAGATCTGCATGCTCAGAACGTACGCCAGCCACCAGCGGGTCGCGCGACTGTCCCGCAAGGGGGTGCGTTACTGACCCGCGATCGTCAGCCGGTCGCGCAACGCGCGCAGCACCGCAGCGTCGCCGTCGACAGTGAGCGCATCGTCTCCCAGTCGGCCCCACAGCCAGAGCAACACCTCCGATGGCGAGCCGGTAACGCGCGCGTCGGCGGGCCGCTCCTCGCCAGTGACGCCGATTCGATCCGGCTGCAGGGTGATCCACCAGGCACGGTCGCCGGCACTGACCGCCGTCGTCGTACCGGCGCCGGCGTCGTGCGAGACGTCGCCCCAGTCCGGGCTGTCGGGATCCCATTCGCCACCGACAAACAGGTCGAGCATCTCGTCGATCCCGTCGACCGCGAGGTCCTCCGCGATCGGGGTCACCTGACCGAAAGCGCTCTCGACGTCGACCCGATGCACCGCGGTCTCCTGCGCCATCCGGCGGTACCAGAATCCGACAGTCTGGTCGGGGGGGAACCAGGTGTACGCCGCGGCGTCCGGGCCGCGCGTGACGAGCTCGCCGACGAGTTCGTCGAAGGCTGCTCGGAACCACTCGATCTCGCCGCCCGCCGGGGCGGGCACCGCAGCGAATTCCGCCTTGGCCATCGTGCGCATGTTGGCGACTTTGTTCAGGTATACGTGTCCGGTGTGCACGAGCGCGTCTCGGACGGTCCAGTCGGGACACGTCGGCACGTCGGCCGCGAGATCGCGCTGCGCCATGTTCGCCAGTCGATTCGCGTCGGTGCGAAGTAGCAATAGATATCGATCAGACGTCAGCTCTGCTGGCCCTCGACTCATCCGCTCACAGTGCCACGGCCGAACGCGCGGCGCGAGCGCTTACAGCTTGCGGAGGCGGACGCTCTGAACCGTGTGGTCGCTGGCCTTTTCGAGCACCAGTCGCGCGCGGTCGCGGGTAGGGGAGATGTTGGCGCGCAGGTTGACCGCGTTGATCTCGCGCCAGATCTCCCGGGCTTTCGCATCGGCGGCGCCTTCGTCGAGTGCCGCGAACTCGTGGAAGTACGACGCCGGGTCGGCGAAGACCGTGCTGCGCAGCGCCTGGAACCGCTCGACGTACCAGCGTTCGATGTCAGCCTCTGCCGCGTCGACGTAGATGGAGAAGTCGAGGAAGTCCGAGACGAAGACCCGCGGCGCACGTCCCGCCGAGACCGCGCCGGTCTGCAGGACGTTGAGCCCCTCGACGATCACGATGTCGGGGCGACGGACGACCTGCTCCTCCCCTGGCAGGATGTCGTACGCCTGATGCGAATACACCGGCGCCCGCACCTCGGCGACGCCCGCCTTGACGTCGCTCATGAAGCGAACGAAGCGGCGAAGGTCGTAGCTCTCGGGAAAACCCTTACGCCCCATCAGATCGCGCGCGGCGAGGATGTGGTTGGGATAGAGGAACCCGTCGGTCGTCACGAGGTCGACGGTCGGATGGTCCGGCCAGCGAGCGAGCAATGCCTGCAGCACCCGAGATGTCGTGCTCTTGCCGACCGCGACACTGCCCGCAACCGCGACGACATACGGCACCCGCGCGGCGGGGCTGCCGAGGAACGTGTCGGTCACCCGGTGCAGCGACTGGCTCGCGGCGACGTACAGGTTGAGCAGGCGCGATAGCGGCAGGTAGATCTGCGCCACCTCGTCGAGCGAGAGCCGCTCGTTGATGCCCTGCAGGGCGGTGAGATCCGCCTCGTCGAGGGTCATCGGGGTCGCGGCGCGCAACTGCGCCCATTCGCCTCGATCGAAACTGATGTACGGCGACGAGCAGTCGATAGCCGGCGTCACGCCCGCGGCTGCGGCGGCGTTCGCGACATACCTTCGCCGGCCATGCGCCTCCTTCTCCGTGGTCACGCCATCCTACGGATCGGGTTCGACGTTCGCCCGGGAGCAGGCGGACGCGCATGGGCACGGGGCTGCACCGATAACTATCGCCACGACTGGGCCCCATCTTCTGGTGAAACCGACCGAGAATCGGCGCGCAGCCCTTGACGCATGCCTCGCGCCGGACCTACTTTGCGACGGAGCGACCGATAACTACCGGTAAATCTTGTATCTATTCTCGGTAGTTTTTCGGAATGTCGTGGGGCCCTCGCCTCCCCGCGTGGCAGGCCGGTTGACCGGAACCACCGGTCCGAAGGGAGACCCCATGAAGGTACGCAGGTCAGTGGCCGTCGCCATTGCGGTGGCGGGGATGGGATTGGGCTCGTTGCCGGCGCTCGCCCGGCCGCGAACAACCGCGTTGCCGGACCGGCCGCTTCGCGAGCTGGCGCAACGCCACAAGCTCTACATGGGCACCGCGGTCGACATGAACGCCCTCGCGAGCGACCCGCAATACCGCGAGCTGGTCGCGTCGCAGTTCTCGTCGGTGACACCGGAGAACGTCATGAAGTGGGAAACGCTCGAGCCGACCCGCGGCACGTACGACTGGAGCGCGGCGGACGCGCTAGTGGACTTCGCCGAGCAACACGACCAGGTAGTGCGCGGCCATGTGCTCGTGTGGCAGAACCAGCTCCCCGGCTGGCTCACCAGCGGCGTCAACGACGGCACGATCAGCGACGCGCAACTGCGCGAACTGCTGCAGAAGCACATCACCGATGTCGTCTCCCACTTCAAGGGCCGGATCGCGCACTGGGACGTCGTCAACGAGGCAGCGAGCGACCCGTGGGACAGCCCGTCGAACATTCACTACAAGGGTTTCTGGGCGCAGCACCTCGGCTCCACGTTCATCGCCGATGCGTTCCGCTGGGCACGGGCCGCTGATCCGAAGGCGCTGCTGTTCTACAACGACTACAACCTCGAGGCGTTCGGAAACGAGGGACCGTCCGACAAGACGTTCTTCGTCTACACCATGGTCAAGCAGCTGCTTGCTGACGGCGTACCCATCGACGGGGTCGGCAGCCAGGGACACCTCGGTACGCAGTACGGCAACTACAGCGCGCTGCAGATCTCGACTGCGCTCAACCGGTTCACCGACCTCGGCCTCGCGGTTGCCATGACAGAAGTCGACGTGCGCAGCCAGCTGACGGCCGGCGTACTCGCAGGTGACTCCAACGAAATCAACCCGCGG
>JBDSAK010000498.1:0-8384 GCA_039922195.1 Mycobacteriales bacterium | reverse complement strand
CGGTGCCGACTCTCGTGGTGTCGGGCACCGAAGATGAAGTCTGCCCAATCGAACTGCAGCAGGAACTCGTTGCCGGGGTCCCCGGTGCCTGTCTTGTCAGCCTGGCCGGCGCCGGACACATGGGTCTGCTCGAACGCCCGAGCGAGGTCGCGACGCACCTCGCAACGTGGCTGGGCAGTTGACCAGGCGCGCTGCAGGCAACCGGCCGCTTGCCGACTTGGTGAAGCCTGAGACAGCACGAGGCCAACTTGACCGTTGACCTAGACATACGCATGCATTAACGTCGCGTCATGTACTTCACTTCGCGCTGCCTCGCCGACGTTGATGGGCAGTTTCGCCAGCTGAAGGTTCCCGGATACTCCGGCCCGCCGGCTCAGCGCGATCCGGCCGTCATGGCGACAGTGACGGAAATGCTGACGACGATTGAGTCGGGCGGCCTGGCGGCCGTACTCATGTACGCCAAAAGACTCGACAATTGGGACTCGCCGGATGTCGAACTCAGCCCGGCCGCGATCGGCGCCAGTGGTGACCGCCTCAGCGCACCGTTGAGAGCGGCACTCGAGCTGGGAGCCGAGCGCACACAGAAGTTCGCCACCGAACAGCGCAATCAGTTGACGGACTTCGAGACCGAGGTTGCGCCAGGCGTCTGTGCCGGCCATCGCTACGTACCCGTCTCCCGAGTCGGCGCCTATCTACCGGCCGGTCGGTTCCCCATTCTGGCCAGCGCTTTCATGACGGTCGGCGTTGCGAAGTCCGCCGGCGTGTCATCGGTTTTGGCGTGTACGCCGCCGCAGCCGGGCGGCGCACCCGATCCGGCCGTCCTCTACGCCGCGTACCTCTCCGGAGCCGATCGGGTGTTCGTGCTCGGCGGCGTCCAGGCCCTTGCTGCCATGGCATTCGGCCTGCTAGGGGACCGACCGGTCGACATGCTCGTGGGGGCGGGAAACGCATACGTGGCGGAAGCGAAAAGGCAGCTCTTCGGGAAGGTGTCGATCGACCTGCTTGCCGGGCCGTCGGAGGTGGCGGTGATCGCCGATGAGACAGCTGACCCCATCGTCGTCGCTGCCGACCTCCTCGGGCAGGCGGAGCACGGCCCCGATTCGCCGGCGGCTCTCATAACGACATCGGAGTCGCTGGGGCACGCCGTTGTGGCGGAGATCGATCGCCAGTTGGCCACACTCGCGACGCGGGAAATCGCCGGTCCCGCATGGCGCGACTACGGCTCGGTGACGTGGGCGGCCAGCAAGGAAGTCGCCGCCGAGCTGATGGACGATCTGGCGCCCGAACATCTGGAAATCATCACGGCCGACGACGAGTTCTACTTCGGTGCCTTGCGCAACTACGGGTCGATCTTCCTGGGCCGGTGGAGCACGGTGGCCTACTCGGACAAGGGCATGGCAGGCACTAATCACGTGCTGCCGACCGCCGGGGGAGCACGTCACTCCGCAGGTTTGTCCGTGTCGCGTTTTCTGAAGCCGCTCACGTATCAGCGAGTCGTTCGGGAGTCGACCCCGCTCCTCGCAACTGCCGTCGACGTCATCTCTGAATACGAAGGCATGGAGGCGCACCGGGCTACCGCCACGTTGCGCTTGGAGAGCTACCGCAAGGACTGACCGCGTGAAGCGCCCGGCGTATTCCGGCGCTGACGGATCCGATCCCGAGCTCGGGGAGGCCACAATATGTTTGGCGCTAACACTAAGACAGCCGTCGGCGTATGACCGCCATGCTTCAAGCGAGCGGCATCTGCAAGAACTATGGCCATGTCGAGGTGCTTCGCGAGGTCGACTTCGAGGTGCACGCGGGTGAGGTCACCGCGCTCATAGGTGACAACGGGGCCGGCAAAAGCACCCTGGTGAAGATCCTGTCCGGAGCGATCTCGCTCGACAAAGGGCAGATCCTGCTGGACGGCCGGCCGGTCTCCATGTCATCACCGACGCAGGCCCGGGAACTCGGGATCGAGACGGTCTACCAGGACCTGGCGCTCGCACCTGAGCTTGGTCCCGCCGAAAACACGTTTGCCGGACGCGAAATCCTCAAGGGCGGCTTCTTGGGCAAGTTGGGCGTGCTCGACAAGAAGGAGATGCGCGCGCAGGCCAGCAACGCGTTCACCTCGATGGGCACCGACGTCAAGGACATGGATGCGCCGGTCGGCGCTCTGTCCGGTGGCCAGAAGCAGAGCGTGGCCATCTGCCGCTCGGTGATGTGGGCTGACAAAGTCATCTTCATGGACGAGCCCACGGCCGCCCTGGGTGTGCGTCAGACCGGCAAGGTACTGGAGCTGGTACGCCGCGTTGCCGAGAAGGGCGTGGCCGTCGTGCTCATAAGTCACAACATGCCGGAGGTTCTCGAGGTTGCTGACAGCATCCATGTGCTGCGGCTAGGCAAACGGGTTGCCCAATACCGACGAGGTGAGGCAACCGTGGAACATCTGGTAGGAGCCATGACCGGGGCGCTGGAACTCGCCAGCCCCAGCACCAACCCGGGCACCGGCCCCGGCACCGCCCCCAGTGTCGGGCGGATGTCATGAACCCGCTGAAGGATCGGAGCACCGCGGCACGCGCGGCCTCGAAGACGACGTCGGCCGAAACCTCGGAGCCCCTGGCGGCGTACAAGATGCCACCTCGGCGGCCGGCTTGGCGACGAGCGCTGGCGACGTCCCCCTTCTACATGGGCTGCGTTCTGCTCGCGATGCTTGCGGTCTTTTCCCTGCTCAAGCCCGACGCGTTCCCGACCGTGGCGAATGCCCGCAACATCACCCTCGACGTGGCGATGCTGCAGGTCATGGCCGTCGGGATGACGTTCGTCATCGTCGCCGGCGGGTTCGACATCTCCATCGGCTCAATACTCGTGTTCTCCGGTGTCGTGGCAGGCAAGTTCATGGAGAACCGGCCCGACACCTGGTCCACGGTCATCATCGGAACGCTGGTGTGCATCCTGTCCGGACTCGCGTGGGGGCTGTGGAACGGGTGGTGCATCGCCAAGCTGAAGGTGCCGCCGCTGATCACGACGCTCGGCACCCTCGGTGCCGCTCTCGGGGCCGCGCAGCTGATGACCAACGGCGCAGATCTGCGCACCGTGCCAACCACGTTGTTCAGCGTGACGCGGTCACGGCCACTCGGCCTTAGCTGGCTGGTGTGGATTGCGATCGTCTTGTCCATCGTCTGCGGACTGATCCTGGCCTTCACCCGGTACGGCCGGCACACCTATCTGATCGGCTCCAACATCGAGTCGGCGCGACGGGCGGGCATCAACGTCGATCGACATGTCATCAGCCTTTACGCTCTGAACGGCGCACTAGCCGGATTGGCCGGCATGGTGTCGCTGACCCGCTTTTCGACGACGACGATCTCTGGTCATTCGACAGACGCTCTCCAGGTCATCACGGGCGTGGTGCTTGGCGGTACGAGTGTCTTCGGCGGCCTCGGCACGCTGATTGGAACGTCGATCGGAATCCTCATTCCGGCGGTGCTCACCAACGGCTTTGTGGTGCTCAACTTCCAGCCATTCGGACAGCAGATCGTGATCGGTGCCGTGCTGGTCGGCGCCGTATACCTCGACCAGCTCCGGCGCCGCCGGCGTGACCGCATCTAGTCCCTCGCCCTGCTCTACCTCCGTCGCCCCACCACCCCAACCCGCGATCAATACCATTGGAGAGACCACCATGTTCCGTCGTCCAAAGGTCTACGCACTCGTTGCAGCCGGCGCGCTCGTCGCAGGCGGCGTCGCCTGCGGTTCTGACAAAGATGATGCCAAGGGCAGCGGCACCACGAAGCCTCCTGCAGCCAGCAGTGCAGCCCCGGCCAGTGCGGCAGCGAGCAGCGCACCGGCGGCCGCTGGAGCCGCCAAGGGCATGAAGATCGTCTACGTGCCGGGGCTCACCGGCAATCCGTTCTACAACACGGTGGCCTGCGGAGCTCAGGCCAAGGCCAAGGAACTCGGTGCCGAGTTCAAATACCAGGGAGCCGCCGAATTCGACGTCGCCAAGCAGTCAGCGATCGTGAGTGCTCTGGTCGGCGAAAAGCCGAGCGCGATCATGATCTCGATCACCGACCCGAAGGCCATGATCGGGCCGTTGAAAGAGGCAAAGGACGCTGGCATCAACATCATCGCGATCGACGGTGACCTGTCCGATGAATCGATCATGTCGACCAACATCCAGTCGGATAACCTCGTCGGTGGAGCGCTCGCCGCCAAGTCGCTGGTCGAGGCGGTCGGCGAGGACCTCGGCGGCGAGGTCGTAGGCATCAGCAATAACCCCGGTAGCACGATCGGCGAGCAGCGGGAAAAGGGATTCAAGGACGAACTCGCCAAGCACCCCAAGTTCAAGTACCTCGGTACGCAGTTCTCGAAGAACCAGCAGGCGGAGGCTGCCAAGATTGTGTCGGTCACTGCATCGTCGAACAAGAAGTTGGTAGGCGTTTACACGATGGCTACGAACAACACCGAAGGTGCCGTTACCGGTCTGCGTGAGGCGGGCAAGAAGCCGACCGACGTCAAGATCGTCGGCTACGACATCTCAGCGCCGATCCAGCAGGCACTCAAGGACGGGACCATCACCGGGACTGTCGTTCAGTTCCCGTACGGCGCCGGCCAGAAGGGTGTCGAAGCCGCCGTAGCGCTCGCGAACGGCCAAACCGTTCCCCGCAACCAGGCGACCGACTTCGTGTTCGCCACGCCGACGAACCTGGATACCCCGGACGTGCAGAAGTTCATCTACAAGCTGGACTGCAAGTGACGTCGGAGAAATCTGGAGTCCATGCTGATCCCGACCGCGCGGTCAAGGGGGCGGCGCCGAACGGCGCCGCCCCGTACGTCCCCGGTGCGTCTGCGCGGCTGACCAGCGGATCGGCCGCACGGGCCATGCCCGCCGACTTCTCGATCGCATTCGAAATCGGCAACGGTGGAGTCAAGCCCGGTGTGGAGCGGGGGCCGCGCAAGCATTCGATGCGGGGCTTCGAAGACACCTACGTCGACATCGTCGACTACATCATTCGAATCACGCATCGGATCTGGGAAGACCAGGACATCGGCTACATCTATGACACCTATTCGCCCGGGTGCCGGGTCTACGACGACGGCGGTCCGCGGCATGGCATCGAGGCGATGGTCGCCGGTACCGTTCAGCGGATCAGCGCATTCCCGGACATGCGCCACTATGCCGACGAGGTCATCTGGGCCGGCAACGACGAGCAGGGCTTCGTCACTTCTCATCGCGCGCTCAACATCGGCTACCACACCGGCCATTGGCGGTGGGGTGCACCGACTGGCCGCAAGGTGAACAGCTGGGTGATTGCCAACTGTGTCGTCGGAGACAACGAGATCTACGAAGAGTGGGTTTTGTACAACCTCGCAGCTCAGCTCTCGCAGCTGGGCATCGACGTGGCAGCCGCGGCCAGGGCACACGGCAACGCAGGCGCGCTGCATCCGTTGACCGCGCGCGAAATCACCGAGGTCGAACGGCTGCAGGGTGGGCAGAAACCGGCCCCTTATCCCGCCCGAGAAGGATCTGGCTTCGACGTCGACCACTTCGTGCGGGCTCTCTTCCACGACACGTACAACCGGCGTGACCTCAGCGCCATCGACCGCGCCTATGGACAGAACGTGCGCTGGTACGGCACCACGAATCGCAGCGGCTACGGCCGCAGCGAGGTGCGCGCCATGGCGCGCAGCCTGCTGTCGACGTTCCCCGACTTGGGTCTGCATGTCGACGAGGTTTATTGGATGGGCAACGACGATGAGGGATACCGGGTCTCGGTGCGGTGGACCGCTCTCGGGACGCACCGGGGCTGGTCGCTGTATGGGCAGCCCACGGGACGGCGCGTGCATCTCTGGGGACTGCAGCAGCTGTACATCCAGCGCGGGGTGATCGTCGAGGATTGGATGCTCTTCAACGAGTTCGACGTCATGGCACAGATCCTCAAGGACGACCCTGCGCCGCTCATATCCTGAGTTGGTCTGGTAGATGGCCCGAGTCAGAGTCAGCTGCAGGCAGGTCTCCCCGTGCATCGGCGACCTCGCCGGCAACATTGCTCTGTCGGTCACCGCTGTCCGGTCAGCGGTCGAAGGAGGCGCCCACGTCGTGGTCCTCCCCGAACTGGTGACGTCCGGGTACATGTTCGCCAGCCGCGAGGAGGTCGCATCGGTCGCGATCGAACCGGACCACGAGGTCTTCCGCCTGTGGGCCAGGGAGGCGTCGATGGGGGCGGCTGTGGTGGTCGGGGGTTTCTGCGAGCGTGGCACCGGCGGACGCGTCTACAACAGCGCGGCCGTCGTGGACGGCAGCGGCGTTCGAGCCGTCTACCGCAAGACGCACCTGTGGGATCGGGAGAAGCTCTGGTTCGAGCGTGGCAATGATCTCCCGCCCGTCGTGGACACCGCCGCAGGACGCATTGGCGTCGCTGTCTGCTACGACATCGAGTTTCCCGAGCTGACCCGGTATCTGGCCCTGGCAGGGGCTGAGCTGGTTGCCGTGCCGACCAACTGGCCGCTGGTCGAACGGCCGGTCGGCGAGCGCCCCCCAGAAGTCGTGATCGCGATGGCGGCGGCGCGGACCAACCGGATGGCGATCGCCTGCTGCGACCGGGCCGGGGAGGAGCGCGGCCAGGTCTGGACGGCAGGCAGCACCATCGTCGGCGTGGACGGCTGGCCGCTGGCAGCGGCTGGAGACGGTGACGAGGCGACTGCGGACATCGACCTGAGCGCCGCTCGGGACAAGCGGCTCACCGACCGCAGCGATGTCTTCGGTGATCGGCGCACCGATCTGTACGACGCCGGGGCAGGACCGCGATCGCCGCACCTCCGGTTGGAGGCGGACTAGGCCCGGGGGCGGAGCATCGCCAAACGTCGCGCCGACTCGGCGCGGAGCAGGCCGACGTCATTGCCCGGAGTGAGGAGCTGGAAGCCCCAGTCCGCAAACTGCACGGCCTGGTCACCTGTCATGGCGAAGACACCCGCAGGAACGCCTGCGGCGCGCGCCCGGGAGACGATGAGCTGGAGGCATGCCGCGAGTTCCGGTGCGACCGGACCGACGCCGAGCAGTTCCCATCCCGCACTGACTGCCAGGTCATTGGGACCCACGTAGATGGCGTCCAGGCCGGCGACCGCCAGGATGGCGTCGAGGTTGCTCAGACCCGTGGTGGATTCGATCATGGCGATGGTCAACACGGTGGAGTCGGCGTGCTGTACATAATCGGATCCGCCGTACAGAAGTCCGCGCGACGGCCCGAAGCTGCGCCGGCCGGTCGGCGGATAGCGGCAGGCGGCGACGAAGCGCTCCGCGTCGGCGACCGTGTCGATTCCCGGGCAGATCACACCGTAGGCGCCCGCGTCGAGAAGATGACCGATGTCCCCGGCGTCGTTGGAGCGGCACCGCACCAGCGGCGCAGCCGGAGTCGAGGAAATCGCCTGGAGGCAGGCAATGGCCGACTCCACCCCGAACATGCCGTGTTGCAGGTCGACGGTCACAGCGTCGTAGCCGCAATGCCCCAATACCTCGGCGGTATAGGCGTCGCCGTTTGACAGCCAGGTAGTCACCGCGATCTCACCTCGGCTGAGCAGTTCGCGCACCCCGTTGGGTCTCATCAATGGGTAGCCACGCTGTGCCGGATAAGCGACCACGGCGCGAGGTAGCCATTGGCGTCAAGTCCCAGGTCGGCTGCATGCGCGGCCTCGACAACCTCCGGCGCCCATTCGAGGCGCGCGCGCCCGTCTCCACTGGTTACCACGATGATCTCCGCGTCGGCGACATCTGACACGTTGACGATCGATCGCCAGGAACCAGGCGGGACCGAGAGCGTGTCGTGCGCGTCCAGGACGACGTCAACTGCCTCACCGTGGTTGAAGGTCACCTGCCAGCTGCCCCTGAGAACGATGAGCACCACCGACTCGGCGTGCCGGTGGCGCAGGACTCCCTGTCCCGGAGCGGCGCGCAGGGCTGCGACGCTGAACCCGTGCGGGTTGTGCACCCGGGGGTCCTGGTTGCGGTCCTCGGTCATCCCGTACCCGATCGCTACCGCCAGGCGTGCCTGTCCGCCTGCTACCGCGGTGCACAACAGGGCGCAATCGGAGAAGCGCCGATCCTCGTCCGCCGTGACGCGCTGACGAAATTCGTCGACGCTGTAAGCACGCATCCGCTCGATGTGCTCGGTGGGCATCGGGGTCACCAGTTCTACGTCCTCGGTCAGTACGTCGCCGGCGACGGTGTCGATCAACTGATTGGCCGTCGTGAGGTGGAGGCCGTGACCCTCTGCCTGTCGCAGCACGTCGGGTGCCCAGATCAGCCCGCCGGTCTCGTCCTGGCCGAGCACAGTGAAGATGAAGTTTTCGTCGCCGCCGATATTGCTGAATCCCCGGAAGATCCAGGTGGGCACGGAAATGATGTCGCC
>JBDSAK010000497.1:0-4322 GCA_039922195.1 Mycobacteriales bacterium | reverse complement strand
CACCGTCCTGGGGCGTGACCACTTCATCGCAAGTGGACACCCGGACCTGCGAGACAAGCAGCCGTCTCGCCTCGGACTCATTGAGAGCCGTGATGGCGGCAAGAGTTGGACACCTCGCTCACTCAGCGGGAAGTCGGACCTGCATGACTTGGCCGCATCGCAGGGCACCGTGTACGCCGTCGACAGCTCCACCGGGTCGCTCATGGTGACGCGCGATCTGAAGCGTTGGGAGAGCCGAAGCCAAGCGGATTTGCGTGACGTTACGGTGGCGCCCGACGACCCGACCAGGCTTGTGGCTTTGAGCGGCCAGCAAACACTTCGAAGCACGGATGGCGCGCGCACGTTCACGCCCGTTGCGGCCGCACCGCCGCTAGTTCTCGTCGATTGGGGCAAGCCAGGCCTGTTCGGCATCACGGCAGATGGCGCGCTCTGGTCCAGCCCGGACGGCGGAGGCGCGTGGACCCAGCAAGGATCCGCCGGTGGCGAGCCCGTTGCCATGGTTGTCACCGCGGATGAGGTCATCGTCGCGCTCGCGGACGCACGGATCGTCAGCTCGTCCGACGGCGGCGCGACGTGGCGCGAGCGCTACAAGCCGACCGCGGGCTGAGCAATCCACGCCCCTGAAACGCAATCGCGACGCCTGCCATAAATGCAGTCGGCGCAACGCGTTTCGACGCCTCTGCAAATCGTCGGCAAACTACGGCCTTCCTCTTTGCCGAGGTTGCGCGGTCGACTAGCCGCAGGTCGCCTTGACGAGACCAAAAGGATCGATTGGGCGGCGACCCCCGACGAGCTTCTCAAAGTGCACGTGCGGCGCGCTACCGCGGGCATTCCCTGACGTCCCGACGCGGCCGATCAGCTGACCGGCACCCACTGTTTGTCCAGTGACCACCAGATTGGCCGATTGGTGCGCGTAAAAATACTGAACGCCGGAACGGCCCCGCAGGAAGATGCTCAGGCCTCCGCGTCGGTTGGTGTACGCCTTCACGATGGTGCCGCTCTCGATGGCGTATACCGGCGTGCCGTACGACGCCATGATGTCGATGCCTTGGTGCCGGCGACCACCTCCGCGAGGGTCACCGAAGCTGTTGGTGACGTCGCGGGCCGGTCCGACGGGGCAGGCCATGCCGTTCTTGCTCACCACCATGCGCGTCGCTGCCGAAGGCGTTCGAGGTGCGGCCGGTGGCGACACCGCCGTGTGTGCCGATGCGGGCGCTGCGCTGCTCAGTAGCAGCATCGCCCCTGCGGCAGAGGCGATGATGAGACGTCCGAGTATGCGTGAGGACACGAGTAACCCCTCCGGCGCCTGCGAAGTTAGCTGTCGGGTTCGGGCTGGAGTTGCCCGGCCGGCACAGGGCCGGCTTCACCCCTCGCGAGGTCAGTCGCAGATGGGTTCCCCGCTCCTGCCCTACGGACGAGAAAATCGTCGCCGGGCAGGATTCGGCGTGGCGACGACTGCTGCTCCTCGAGCAACGCGACACAGCGTAGTACATGTCGATCCAACGACCGGCGCATACCGGAGAAGTCGTCAGCCCGCGAACTCCCAATGCCACGGCTCATACGGTCCGCCGCCGCCAGAATCGGCCCATCTCGGGTGGAAGAACCGGAAGCGGCCGGCGTTGTTGTGAAGCCAGCTATTCGCAGCGCTGCCGGCGTTCTCGACGCCGTCGCACAGGTCGACCGCGAGGCCCCAACCGTGCTGACTCGTTCCCGGTGTTGCCGCCAAACCGGGCTTTCGCCGTTTCACGTCGACTTGGTCGTAGTAGGTCCGGTACGAGTCCGTAACGCACATCGGCCGGCCGAACTCGCCGGCGTACGCGCGGGAGAGCTGTCCGAACGCCGCGGCCGCATCCGCGCGGAGGCGGTGGCTTGGTGCCCCCCACAAAGCGCAGAGCGCACTAGTCGGGAGCCGACCGTTTCGGTACCCCTTCAGGCTGCCGCCGGCACAGCCGGACGACGCAGGTGGTGGATCTGTTGCCACTTCTTCGTCGTTCTCCGCTGCGTCGGCCTGCGCCGCCGCGGCCCGCTGTTGACTGGCCCGGCGCGCCCGCGCCGCCCGCTGACGTGCTCTGGCACGTCTCGCTGAGGCGACGCGCTGTGCCTCCGCCAAGCGCTGGAACTCGGCGAAACGCTCGGCCTCCGCGAGGCGCTCCGCGATCCGCTCCGCTTGAGCGAGCCGTTCTGCCCGCGCCCGACGCTCCGCCTCGACACCGGCGACTGTCACAGCGCTGGTCAACTCGTTGGATACGCCATCAACGACCGATCGCTGCCGAACGACGAGGGCATCGGCCTTCCGGCGCGCGTCCGCTGCCGCGCCAGCGGACTTGCCGGCCGCCTCATTGGCGACATCCGCGGCGTCGAGTGCCAGCTGCTCCTGCCGGCGCTCGATTGCGGCGCGCTGCAGGGTCTCCCGCTGCTTTCCGCTGACGTAGTTCAACGTGTCCGACTTCAGCAGCGCTGTGTCGGAGTTTGAGCTGAACATCAGCGACATCTGCCGTAGTTGTGGCGACCCGCCGGAGCGGTACGCCGCGGCCGCGAAGTCCGAGATCTCAGCTTTGCGATCCTCGACAACCTTGCGTGCGGCCGCGAGCTTCAAGGCGGCTGACCGTGCCACCTCGTCGGCGCGTTCCTGCGCGAAGGTCGCCTGCTGCGACGCGTCGAGCGCCGCGTTAGCCTGCGCGGCGACATCGCGCAACGTCGCGCTTTCCTGGTCGAGCTGTCCACTCAACTCGGACACGCGCGGATCGTTCTGCGCGTCTGCGGCAGTCGCCATCGTCGTGACGAGCAAGACCAACGTGAGACCCAGGGCGGTGGAGATGCGTCTATATGCGGCTAACACGGCACCTGTCATTCAACTGAGTCGGTCGCGAGAGTCGCTGTGACACGCCGGTCCGCCGTTTCTTCCTTGACCGCCTACCGAGTTAGCTGACGGGTTCGGGCTGGAAGAAAGCCCTACGGCGGACCGCTCCTCAAGGAGCGATGCGCCGATTCACCCCTGGGAACCTGGTTCCCCGGCTCCGCTGCGACGAGGCAGCAGACTCGACGGTGCACCCGCGCCGCCACCACATCGGCGCAGTCACGCGATCGCAATCGCGAAAGCTCACCGGCACAAGTTGAGCGTCGGATCCGCCTTCGCGGGAGCACCATACTATGAGCGGCAATAGAGGGCTCGATCCTCGAGCGGCGTCACTTCCGCCCGCCGGGTACCGTCGACGCATGACACCACGCGGCGGATTCCGCTGGGGAATGACGGTCCTCGCGATGGTCGCCGGCGTCATCTCCATGCACGCGCTCAGTGTTGGACACGAGTCGGGGTCGTTGGCGGCTGTCGAGCACACCGCGCCCGTACACGACGCGATGGACGCCGGCGGCAGTGCGGCGGTAATGGACGCGCCCTGCACCAAGGCGTGCGCACATCACGAGCCGTCTAATAGCAGGCCACACCCGCCGAATTCCCTCTGCCTGGCAGTGCTCAGCATCACAGTCGCGCTGCTGCTGATGGCGTCAGCTCGCCATCGCACGCGGCGCATCTTCCGCCGCCAGCGAACCCACGCCGTACTCAGCCGGGAACTTTTCGTCACGCGCCCACCGTGGACCAGTCGCTTGTCCGTGCTGCGGATTTAGAACGTCGGCCACGCGCCGACGCCCTTCCCGCAACTCACATGACGAGGAATCCGATGAACCGAATGAACCGAAATCTGTTGCTGCCCACTGCGGCAGTCACGGCCGCAGTCCTGCTCGCGGCATGCGGCGGCGACAAGAAAACGCCCGCGGTAGCCGGCAGCCAAACGGCAGCCGGCACATCCGCTAGCACGTCGACTGGCGCTGCCAGCAATGACGCGGACGTGAAGTTTGCGCAGGACATGATCGTGCATCACAGAGGCGCGATCGCGATGGCCAAGCTGGCCGGCACGCGTGCCGGGAATGCGGAAGTGAAGGCACTCGCGGGCAAGATCGAAGCCGCGCAAGGGCCGGAGATCGCGGCGATGAGCGGCTGGCTCACGAACTGGGGCAAGGAGGTCCCGAAAGACGACACGAAGGGCGGCATGGACCACGGCGGGGGCGCCAGCCCGATGCCGGGAATGATGACGGACCAGGAAATGGCAGCACTGGAGAAGGCGTCCGGGGCCGAATTCGACAAGATGTTCCTCGAGATGATGACCAAGCATCACGAGGGCGCGATCATGATGGCCAAGGGCGAGCAGGCCAACGGCCAGGACACTTCCGCGAAGGATCTAGCCGGAAAGATCATCGCGGATCAGACCGCGGAGATCGCGACAATGCGCGGGCTGCTCCAGTCGGTGTGATAACCGTGGCGGGAG
>JBDSAK010000496.1:0-2721 GCA_039922195.1 Mycobacteriales bacterium | reverse complement strand
TCCTGGGAGTCACAACCACCGTGGCTGACTACCTGATTCACCCGGGCAGTCTTGGCACCGTGCTCACCGAGGCCGTCGTCACCGGTGCCGGCGCGGCGCTGCTGTCATCCGCGGTGGAGCACCTTTTCCCGCGTGTTCGTCATACAGGCAGCAACCTGCAAAATTAATTGGGCAGTTCAGATAGATTTCAGTACTCGCGGACGTCGAGTCCTGGCACGCGCTGGAACTGCGCCGTATATGCGGTGACACAGGCATGTCGTGAGCGAGTGCGGTCGCCGCAATCCAGAGATCGTTGGCGCCAATCATCTGGCGGTTCTGTTTGAGGTGCCGGAAGGCTCGACCGTACTCCCAGGCGATGTGCAGGGTCGACGGCAGCAGGTAAAACGGCGCCAGTAATGCCTCCCACTTGTCCCGGCTCGCAAGCGATTTGCCCGCGGCCAGCTCGCCGGCCGTGATGAAGGTGACGTAGTACCTGACATCCTGATGTGCCGAAGGCCAGCACCCGGCCGCGCCTGCCGCGCGTATGCTCTCGCTCCAGATCAATCAAGAGCGTCGTATCGACAATCAGCGCTTCGCCCATGGGTCATCCGGCGGCGCGTCTGCTGCGTTCATCGCGGCCAATTCAGCGAGCGCCTCCTCAGAGAGCCGAGGCCGCCGGCCGCTTCGATAAAGTTCCATTAACTCTCGCCCCGTGATCGTGTCAGCTGGCCAATTCGCGCGAAGCACGACTTCGCTGAACGATTCAGTGGGATAGGGGCGCGCCGCACGCAGGCGGTTATAAGCCTCGAGTTTGAGCGTGATGGTCTTGCTGGCCATTCAGCAATATGCACATTGCATGCACTTCCTGTCAATTCCGCCCGACGCAGCCGTTCCCGACCAAGCCGCCACCGTATTCGCGGAACCCGATGACGATGCCGGACGATCTGATCGACTTCACGCCGGCAATGCGCGCGCAGGCGATCGAACAGATGAAGCGCTACCGGACGAGCCCGTTGATGTACAACCCGCCGATGCTTGGCGACGTTAACGGGATCCTCGGTGCGATCAACATTGGGAATGCGATCGGCGGGACCAATTGGCCCGGCGTGGCCTACGATCCCGAGACGCACACGATTTTCGCGCAGGCCAATAACGTCAACATCACCTCGACGTCGATGGCGCCGCCCCCCCGGCCTGGTCGCCAAGCGGTCGCTGGATTGCGTACACCCAGGTGCCAGGGAACCGTGTCATGCGGGTGGCGGTCGATGGCTGCACCCCCGAGACGATTGCCGAGCAGGCCACCGGCCGCCTGGCTTGGATCTCAGAACCCGAGCTCACCTTCGAGCACGCCGAGACCCGCCGGCTGCATCGCGTGCCGGCAGCGGGCGGCACGCCGCAGCCGATCTTCACGTCGGACGCCGACACGACCGACCGGCAATCGTGGCCTGCAATGCTGCCTGGCTCGGATTACGTGTTGTTCCTGTCGCGACCAACCGGGGGAGGCCCGTGGGAACTCCGCATCGGATCGGTCGCGGCGGGTACCTCACGATCGGTCGTTCGCTCCGACTCGATGGGCGTGTTCGCGGGACACGGTGCGTTGCTCCTCGTCCGCAACGACGCGCTGTTCGCACAACCGTTCGATTCCGAGCGACTGGAGATCACCGGCGATCCAGTGAGGGTGAGCGCCAGCGTCAGCTTCAACGCACAGAACGGCCGCGGCGCGTTCGACGCCTCGTCGGACGGGACCGTTGTGCTGCGCCCCGCCGCCGGGGTGGGGTCCGGATGGAACCTTCGCGTGCTGTCGCGCAACGACGATTTGGTGAGAGCCTTCGAAGACGTTACTCAACCGCTCGGCCCGGCGCTCTCTCCTGACGGCACGCGGGTCGCGTTCCATCGCTTGGAGGACCGTGGTGGCGACCTGTGGATGCTGGATTTCGCGAGCAGCGTGCAAACCCGGTTCACGTTCGATCGCGCCCAGGAGAACGCGTCGCCAGTGTGGTCGCCGGATGGCAAGCGACTCGTGTACCGAGCTCGTCGGGCCAACTGGGTGCTCGTCGAGAAGTCGGCCGATGGCGTCGGCGGCGAGACGCCGCTGGCCGAGTTCCCTCATCCGGCCAGCCCCATGTCGTGGTCCGCGGACGGCACGCACTTGCTGTTCATGGTGGCCGATCCCAGCACGGGCTGGGATATCTGGCAGTACTCGTTCGTCGACCGCAAGGCGACGCCGCTGCTGAACGCGCGGGAGAACGACGGGTTTGCCCAGTTCTCCCCCGACGGACGATGGTTCGCGTACGTCGTGACCACGGCGAGTACGGTGCAGTCGTTCGTCGAGTCGTTCCCGCCGGGCACCGGGAAGTGGCAAGTGCCGGCCGGGACGATGTACCCGCGCTGCGCGCCGACGGGCGCGAGCTGTTCTTGCTGCGCCAGCCGCCGGAACCCAATGGACCTTGGACCGCGCTGGCGGTCGCCGTCCGTGCGGCCGGGGCCGGGCTCGAGTTCGGTCCGCCGCGCCGCTTGTTCGATGCACCTGGCATCTATGGAGCTGTGAATGGATACGCGGGTAACTACCACGCCTGGGCGGTCAGCGGCGACGGCCAGCGGTTCTTTCTGCAACAGCCCGTGGCGTCGGATCGCAATGCCTTCCTCCCGCCCCTGGTGGTGGTCATGAACCACCCGGCGCTGCGGCGGAAGACTTAGACTAGCCGTCCTTGGGCCCGTCGTGGCCGGGTCCCGCATCGTGCC
>JBDSAK010000495.1:0-2558 GCA_039922195.1 Mycobacteriales bacterium | reverse complement strand
TCCAGTCCCCGGGAGCGGCGAAGAACCGGTAGGCCCCCGTCGCCGATGACTGAACCTCGGCCGTGAACTCGCCGCTGGAGTCGAGCAGTCGCACGTACGCCCCGGGCACCGGCGCTTCACTGCGTGTGACGGTGCCCTCGATGACGGTTTCCTTGGTCACGTCGATCCCTTCGGTGCTCAGGCCGCCGACAGTCGAACCGCACATGTCAGCCCAGCTCGATCGGTGCGCCGACGAGCGAGCCCCACTCGGTCCAGCTGCCGTCGTAGTTGCGGACGTTCTGTTGGCCGAGCAGTTCGTGCAACGCGAACCACGTATGGGCGCTGCGCTCGCCGATCCGGCAGTACGCGACGGTGTCCTTGGACAGGTCGATCCCGGCGCCCTCGTACAGCGCGCGGAGTTCGTCGTCGGATTTGAACGTGCCGTCGTCGTTCGCAGCCTTCGACCACGGGATGTTCTTCGCGGTCGGGATGTGCCCCGGCTTCTGCGACTGCTCCTGCGGCAGGTGCGCGGGCGCAAGCAGCTTTCCGGCGAACTCGTCCGGCGAGCGGACGTCGACGAGGTTGACCGAACCGATGACGTCCCTGACCTGGTCGCGGAATGCCCGGATCGAGAGGTCCTGGTCCTGCGCCGCGTATGACGCCGAGGGACGGTCGGGCACTTCCTGCGTCATCTTGCGGTTGTCGAGTTCCCACTTCTTGCGGCCGCCGTCGAGCAGCCGCACGTCACCGTGGCCGTAGAGCTTGAAGTACCAGTACGCGTATGCCGCGAACCAGTTGTTGTTTCCGCCGTACAGCACGACGGTGTCGTCGTTCGAAATCCCCTTGCCGGACAGCAGTGTTTCGAACTGTTCCTTGTTGACGAAGTCACGGATGACCGGGTCCTGAAGCTCTGACTTCCAGTCGAGCCGGACGGCGCCGGGCAGGTGACCGGTGTCGTACGCCGACACGTCTTCGTCGACCTCGACGAAGACGACCTTCGAGTCATCGAGATGCGACTCGGCCCAATCGGCGTCCACGAGGACGTCTGAGCGGCTCATGCGGAACTCCCTTCAGCTGTGGTGCGGGCGGGGACGAAACGCGTGATTGCGTCCCGCCCGGAGGAACGACGGAGGATGAGGTAGATCTCGCAGCCCAGGCAGATACCGAATGCTGCGTTGAGAAATGCGGCACCGAGGGCGAGGGCGGCCGCCACTGTCCCGGCAACCTGCCAGCCCGCGGCGAACGCCACGGTGCCCGTGAGACCGAATGCCGCGCCGATCGTCTGCGCGAAGCGCAGCGGCGCCCCGGCCTCGAGTTCGCTCGGCGGGCCAAGACGAAGCAGACGTCGTGCCGCTCGGAAGATCGCGCTGTACGGCGAGTACCGAATTCCGACCAGCGCGCCGGCTGCGAACACCAGGGTCTGCGCTGCGAGCAGCCAGCCCGAGCCGCTCAGTACGACGACAGAGAGGACGAGGGTGGTGACCCACGCGGCAAAGCGGCTGCCGCGGGGGTCGACGTACTGCGAAGTTGTTCGTGGCGAATCGTTGCTTGACATGGGCCTTCTCCGAGCCGAGCGGTCGACGGGCGGTGGGTGCTACGCGCGTCCCGGCCGACAGCGGCAGGTGCCCATCCGCCCGTGGTCGACGACGCGGCGCCGCACCAGCACGAGCTCGGGGTTCATAGCAGTGACCTTACGGAGTCGGCGAAGTCGTTGTCGACTGGTCGAGCGCTCGACCGAGCGCCGCGATGACATCGGCCTTGCGGGGCTGGCCGCTCGCTCGCACCACGATGCGCCCGGCTGCGTCGAGCACCATGGTCGTCGGCGTCCGCAGCACGCGATGACGGCGGACGACGTCGAGGTGCGCCTCCGCGTCGATCTCGACGTACGACACCCCCTCGACCATGCCGGCCACGTCGGCGAGGATCTGTCGGGTCGCTCGGCACGGCGCGCAGAACGACGACGAGAACTGCACCAGGGTTGCCCTCGATCCCGCGGTTCCGCCGGCGGCGGCGACGTCGTCAAAGGACAGCACCGCGCCATCGACCGGTTCGGCCCGCAGGGCGCCGTCGCGCCGGCGCCACAACAGGCCCGCTGCCGTCGCAGCGAGCAGCGTGAGGGCGAGGATGGCGAGAGGCATGGTGTTCGTGCAACGGCAACAACCGGCTGGCCCATTCCCGCCGGCCCACCCACCACGTCAGTCCGGGAGGGTGAACGTCGCGGTGAACACGCGCCGGCTGCCAGCGGTCGCGGCGACCTCGATCCGGATCACAACGGGCACGGTGGAGCCGTCGCGGCGAAGCGCGAGGACGCGCACCGGGGCACCGAGGATCCGGCGCTCCCCGCTCACGAGGTACCGGACGAAACCCGCGATGTGCGCCTCGCGCATCGCCTCGGGGACGATCGAGACGACCCGTTGGCCGATGAGCTCCTCGCGGTCCCAGCCGAAGAGGTCGGCCGCGGCATGACTCACGGCGATCAGCCGGTTCGCATCGTCAGCAGCGACGATCGCGCGGTCGGAGCCGTTCACGTCCGCGGCATCCCACTCGACCGGCGTCGAATGCGGCACTCGGGCGCCCCG
>JBDSAK010000494.1:0-3154 GCA_039922195.1 Mycobacteriales bacterium | reverse complement strand
GCGCAAGGCCGGTGCCGTCAGCTGGGAGAGTCCGCCTCTCCCGCACGGGGAGCACGAGTTCAGACTGCGGGTAGCCAACCTGAAGCACCCGCAGTCTCGCTACTTCTGGGTGGCAATCGATCGGGTGGAAGTCCTCTGACCAAACAGTAGCGCGTCGTCGTACGCGCAGTGCGCCGTCAGCTGCTCGGATCGAACGCGGGCAGTCCGTCCACGCTCGTCGCGTTCTTCTCGTCGCGATAGGCCGCCAGCCGTTCTGGTGTCCGGGACCCGGCCCAGGCCTCGAGCAGCTCGCGGTCGCCGGCGTACTCGTAGTACGGCAGCGAGAATCCGCACGACATCGAGACCCGAGTGACGTCGATGACCACTACGGCGCGCGCGCCTTGTCGCGCCGGGAACCGTGCGGCGAGGTTGTCGTACTCGGGAGCAGCGAGCGGGACGACGCGACCGGTGCCGTAGAGCCGCAGGATGTTCGGCCCGCCGTCGAACGCGCAGAACATCACGGTGATCCGCCCGTTGTCACGCAGATGCGCGGCGGTCTCCGCCCCACTGCCGGTGAGATCGAGGTACGCGACGCTGTGATCGGTCAGCACGGAGAAGGTGTCCGCGTGACCCTTCGGCGAGAGGTTGACGTGGCCGTCGGCGCCCGACGGCGCGGTCGCCACGAAGTACATGTGCTGCGCTGCGATGAACTGGCGAGTGCTCGCGTCGATTCGATCCTGAACTCGTCCCATTGCGCGAGGGTACCCGGGTCCTCGCACATCGGCCCGGGTATCGAAGCGCAGTTCGTCAGGCGTAGTGCCGGCGCGACCACCGCGACTCGGCGGCGGCGACCAGTGCGATCGCTACGCCGAGCAGGGCCACGCTGAGGACCCCGAGCTTGATGAGATCCTTGAGCGCGCCTTCTTCGGGCAGATGCACCGCTGACCTCTGCGCAGCCGCCTGTCGGGGCGGCAGCGCGACCGGCGGTTTCTCGGTGACCGTGGCAACTTCGACCTCGGGCTTCGCCGGCGCGGGCGGCGCCGGCGGCTGATAGCCGGGCTGGGTGCTGGCGATCACTTCGTGAGCCGCCGACAGGTCCGGCACGGCGATGACCACGTCACACGGCTCTGCCCAGAGCTCCGTCGCCGGCGTCAGTGGCGCGCGGGTGCGCTGTGACAACCCGACGGCGTACACCTTGCCGACTTCGAACGGGAATGTGCCGCGTGACGAGCCGAAGAAGGTGTAGATGGGCGGTAGCTCGGCGCCCAGCGTCGAGTCGATACGCATCGTGATGCGGTAGCGGTGCTTCACGGTCTTGTGCCGGACTTCGGTCACGGTGCCCAGTGCGACGCTCTCCCAACCAGCGCCGACGGTCTTCCCGTTGACGGCGACACCGTCGGCGATGTGGCGCAGCGCAGTGTCCGGCAGCGCGGCAGGCGCACAGGCGGCGGACGCCGGAACGCTCAGCGCCAGCACCCCGACACTGGCCAGGCCGCCGATCACCAGCGTCGCAGTGAGCCGGTTCATCTCCGACCGCCGTAGGCGGAGCGAGGGTGTTGCGCCAGCCGCCGTCGACCGGCCAGCAGCGCTAAGAAACCGAAAACGAAACCCGCCACGTGCGCCGAATACGCCACTCCGCTGCCAGCCGTCAGCGCGGCTCCTCGCGAGTAGACGTACTGCAGGGCGAACCATGACCCCAGTACTACCCACGCGGGGAGCCGAAATGGCAGAAAGAGCAAAAATGGCACCAGGCTCAGGACTCGGGCCCTCGGGAACAGCACCAGGTAGGCACCGAGGACGCCCGCAATCGCACCGGAGGCACCGACCAGGGTCGACAGGGATTGCGGATCAGAGAACGCGAAGACGTACGTCGCCACGTAACCGCTGACGAGGTAGAAGGCGAGAAAGGCCAGGCGCCCGAGGCGATCTTCGACGTTGTTGCCGAAGACGAACAGGAACAGCATGTTGCCGATCAGGTGCAGCCAGCCGCCGTGCAGGAACAACGCATAGAGCACCGACAGCACAGGCGACTTCCGATAGGACGGGCGCACGACCTCGCAGGACTCGGTCCCGGCCGGCGCGAAGGTCTCGTTGTGCTGTTTGCCACTGGACAGTTCCCGGGGGATCGCGCCCCAACGGCGGAAGAAGGCTTCCTGGCGGCAGGCTTGCGCAATCGGCGGATCGCCATCGATCGCCAGCCGGCTGATCGGCTCCAACAGGAACACCACGAGGTTGATCACTATGAGCAGGTAGGTGACCCACGGAATACGACGCGTCGGGTTGTCGTCGTGGATCGGCAGCACCATCTCTGCACGCTACCCAGGCGCGGGCCCGGCATTCGCGCGACGCGCTACGACCAGGCGAGCAGGTTGGCCGGGCTCTCGAGCTGGTGCGCGATGTCGCTGAGGAAGCGCGAGCCGAGCTCGCCGTCGACCACGCGGTGATCGAACGACAAGGACAACTGCGTGACTTGCCGGACGGCGACTTTGCCGCGGTGCACCCACGGCATGTCACGCACCGCGCCGACGCAAAGGATTGCACTCTCCCCCGGATTGATGATCGGCGTGCCCCCGTCGACTCCGAAAACCCCCACGTTGGTGACGGTGACGGTGCCTTTCTGCATGTCGGCCGGCGAGGTCTTGCCGTCGCGGGCAGTGTGCGCCAGCGACTGTAACGCCGCCGCGAGTTCGACCAGCGACAGACGCTGGGCGTTCTTGATGTTGGGGACCAGCAGTCCACGCGGGGTTGCCGCCGCTATGCCGAGGTTGACGTAGTGCTTGACGACGATCTCCTGGGCGTCGTCGTCCCAGGTCGAGTTGAGCAACGGCGTACGTCGGACTGCGTTGATCAGTGCCTTCGCGACGAACAGCAGCGGGCTCACCTTGATGTCGGCAAACTCGGGCAGCCGCGACATGTCCTCGCGCAGACGCATGGTTTCGGTGACATCGACAGCCACGAACTCGGTGACATGCGGCGCACTGAACGCCGAGCGCACCATCGCCTCGGCGGTCAGCTTGCGGACGCCGTGGACCGGGATGCGCTCCTCGACCTGGCCGTCGGCCGCTGCCGATGTCGCGCCGGCAACGACGAGCTGCGCGCCGACGTTGTGAGCGGCCGGCGCCGCGGCGCGATATCCCGCGGCCACCGAGAGCGCCTGCTCGACGTCGTCGCGGGT
>JBDSAK010000493.1:0-5076 GCA_039922195.1 Mycobacteriales bacterium | reverse complement strand
AGCTGCCAGCGAGTCTGATCCGAGTCGTCTATGACGATCGCGAGCTGGCGTTCGACAGCCTGCTGGATGATCCACGCATCACGGGCGAGCGCTTGCCGCTGCTCGCGAAGACGCAGCGCGACGCCGGTCTCGACGATCCACTCGTCGTCCTCACGGACCAGGAGTGCGACAGCGTCGGCGCGAGCGACCTCGCAAGCTTCGGTGACCACTGCAGTTGCCACGTCGGTCAACGAGACGAACGTGGCCACCGCCTCCAGCGCGTGAGCCAGGACCTCCGCTTCCGGATCCACGACAGTCGGCGCCGGCGCAACCGGAGACGTCGCAGCCGACCGGGTCGGCAGGAGCCGCCGCCTGCTCGGCCGAGGATCGACGTCGCCGATCTCCCCGACCTTCTTGCCAGGCAACGCCGGAACCGCAACACGGAAGACCGACGGACCGCCGCCCCTCTCGACGAGATCGATCACCGCCGGCACAGCTCGTCCGGGCGGGGGGAAGTCCGCGACCGCCGGTGGGTACGCAGCCGGCACGGGACCCAGGTGGCTCATGCCGTTGCCGAGACCTTCATGGGACTGCAGCGATCCGTCACGTCCGGCGACCAGCACGGGTAGCTCGTGGGCCTGTGCATGCAACCGCGCCAGCGTCGAGCGATCCACGACGAACCGGCTGACGTCCAGAACAAGCGCGTCGGGAGGGTCTCCGGAGAAGAGTCGGCGGTCGTTTGCGTGCGCACTCGCCGCGTCGATACCTGCTCTGCGGAACGCAACGGTCAACGACGGCTCCGCCGAGACGACCACGACTCGCATCGGTGGATCAGCCGACGTGCGGCTGCCGGTCCCCGGTGTCCGGGCGGGCCGCACAGCGTGTCGGGGCGGGGGGACGTCGGCGTGACCCACGACATCGCCTGAGATGAGCCGATCGAGCAGAACCGGAAGGGCAGCTACGGCGAGCCTGCGGGCGACGACGCGCTTCGGTCCCCGCCGCCCGGTCGAGTCTTCCCACAACGCCTGAACCGGCCCCCGAAAACCTGCCCGCCGAATGTTGCGGACGGCACCGAACACCGTGTCGGCATCGGGAAAGTCGAGCACCACGCCGCGGGCCCGAGGAAGGAGGTCGAGCCAACGATGACCCAGTGCCGCCACCGTGACGGCATGCCCGGTAGCGCCGAACGCGTCGTCGACCGCGGCGTCGTCAGTCACCACCAACCACGTGCGCTCGAGGGCTTGGAGGTCCGACGAGCGAACTCCGTTGCCACCAGAGGTCACTGGAAGCCTTGACAGGTCTGGCGTGGCTTCAGGCGCTTGTTGGGCTGGGAACGCCGCCTCGGACAGCCTCAGAACCGGCGTCACCAACGGAACCGTCGGCATCGAGCTCGCGCCCTGGTCGGGCGCCGCGATGAGAGCAACGACGGGAGAAACGACGGGGACTTCCGCGCCGGCGGCAGCAGCGGGCGGCGGCTTGATGTCGCGATTGACCTGCCGCAGCGCGGCTTCCAGCGCCGACTCGAGCGCGGCTGGCGTGATGCGCTCGCGCATGAAAAGGGTCGCCGGATCCGTATCCGGTATCTCTGACCATTCGGAATGGTCATTCGCGAGAACCACGACGGGCAGCAGCTCATGCGTCCGCCGGACCAGCTCGAGCGCGCCAGTCGCGCGGTCCGCTGCCCCGAGATCGAGCAGAACCACGTCGGAGGCGGCGCACCGCGACAGCCACTCGGAATCGCGCGGACGAGCTTCCAGAACGTCATAACCGAGCCTGGACAGGGTGATGGACAGAACGACGTTGTTGGAAACCACTAGCGCCGTTGTCACCAGCACCCCAATGGGTCCATATTTCGTGGGCGTTCGGACATGAACGATACCCGCGGCGCAGGGCCTGAAGCGACGGCAGGCAGCCTGCGGCCAGATGGGCCAGACGCGTAGGCTGGGCCGGGCCAGGTAGCCGACACGTGGTTCACGAGGAGCAGCGGTGCAGGAGTACACGACAGACGGCGAGATCGAGATCGCCGACGACGCAAACCTGACCGACCTCGTCTGGGCCAACGAGCGCGAGCACCCTGACCACGTCGTGTTCAGCAAGCGCGCGGGCGGCGACTTCACCGACGTCACATCCGCACGGTTCGCGACGGAGGTACGCCGCCTGGCAGCGGGCCTCGCCGATGCCGGCGTGCAGGTGGGTGATCGAGTCGCCCTGATGTCCAAGACGCGGTACGAGTGGGTGGTCTGCGACTTCGCCATCTGGGTCGCCGGTGCCGTCACGGTGCCGATCTACGAGACCTCCAGCGCCGAACAGGTCGAGTGGATCCTGCGCGACTCGGGTGCGGTCGGCGGGTTCGTCGAGACGGCTGCGCACGCCTCCCTGGTCGAGTCGGTGCGCGGCAGCGCCGACGCCTTCACGTCCATCTGGACGTTCGAAGCGGGCGACCTCGAGACGCTCTCCCGTGACGCCGACCCGGCGGACGCTGCGCTCAACGCTCGCCACCGCGCCGCCGGCAAGGACGACCTCGCGACGATCATCTACACCTCTGGGACGACGGGCCGGCCGAAGGGCTGCGAGCTCACCCACGGCAACTTGCTCTACGAGACCTACGCCACCGGCATCTCGTTCGGCGACTTCCTCAACGAACGCGGAACGCTACTGCTGTTCGTACCGCTCGCCCATGTTCTCGGCCGGGCGACGCAGCTGACCTGCTTCCACGCGCGCACGCGAGTAGGGCACAGCCCGGACATCAAGAATCTGGTGCCGGAGCTCGCGGTGTTCCAGCCCACTTTCCTGCTCGCCGTACCGCGGGTGTTCGAGAAGGTGTACAACAGCTCGAAGCAGAAGGCACATGCCGAGGGCAAGGGCGCGATCTACGACATGGCCGAGCAGGTCGCCATCGCCTACAGCGAGGCGCTCGACCAGGGCGGGCCCGGATTGGTCCTGAAGCTGAAGCACGGCGTCTTCGACAAGCTGGTCTACTCGAAACTTCGGCACGCGCTCGGTGGCAACGTTGCGCACTGCGTGTCCGGCGGCGCGCCGCTCGGCGCGCGGCTCGGCCACTTCTTCCGCGGCATCGGCGTGACCATTCTCGAGGGTTACGGGCTGACCGAGACGTCCGCCGGAATCACGTCCAACAGCACGCCGGAGCTGAAGATCGGCACCGTCGGCCGGCCGATGGTCGGCGACTCCGTTCGCATCGCGGGCGACGGAGAGATCCTGTTGCGCGGCGGGCAGATCTTCCGTGGCTATTTCAACAACGCGGCCGCGACGAAAGAAGCGTTCACTGACGACGGCTGGTTCCGCACGGGAGACGTTGGCGAGCTCGACGGCGAGGGCTACCTGAAGATCACCGGTCGCAAGAAGGAAATTCTCGTCACCGCGGGCGGTAAGAATGTCGCTCCCGCCGTACTCGAGGATCGGCTGCGGGCGCACGCCCTGGTGAGCCAATGCATAGTCGTCGGCGACGGAAAGCCGTTCGTCGGAGCGCTCGTGACAATCGACCCGGACGCGCTGCGCGCGTGGCGGAAGCAGCACAGCAAGGACGAGACGACACCGGTCGCCGACCTCGTCGACGACGCCGACCTGCGGGCAGAGATCCAGTCCGCGGTGACCGAGGCCAACAAGGCGGTATCAGCGGCGGAATCCATCAAGGTGTTCCGGATTCTGCCAGTCGACTTCACCGAGGAGGGCGGGCAGATGACGCCGTCGCTGAAGTTGAAGCGGTCCGTCGTGATGCAGGAGTTCGCTCCGGACGTCCGGGCGATCTACGGCGACTGACGTGCGACAAGTGCCGGTTTTCGTCCGGACATTGGTGACGAGGCGCGCACCGTCCAGCGACCGCATCCAGCGCCGCTCGTGGCTGGTGCCGAGCCTGCGCGCCAGCCTGTTCGCCCTCATCACGGTCGTGACTCTCCTCGACGGAATGCAGATCGATTCCGCGCTCTGGCTCACCGCCCTGGGCGCGACAGCCGTGGCTGCGCAGTGGCGGGACCGCAATGACGTGCTCACGCAGCTACTCATCTTCGCCGAGGCGACGATCGCCGCCGTCGGCGGGGTGCTGGCGAGCGGCAGCAATTTCCCGATGCTCGCCTACCTGCCGGCGACGGCGTTGGCCGCCGGGATCGCCGCCGGTGTGCATGCGGCGCTGCGCACCAGCGCTCTGATTGCCGTACTGCTCGTCGCCGGTCGCGGCCTTGTCGATGGCGCAATGGTCAACGAGTACGCCACCAATGCTGCCCAGCTCGCACTTTTCTCCCTGACCACGGGGATTCTCGGCGGTCTGCTGCGCGGAATCCTGCGCGACGGTTCGACGGCCGGTGCCGAGCGGTTCGTGGAGGCCTACCGGCTGCTGGAGCAGCTGCGCGGCGTGACCCGGCGCCTTCCGGGCAGCCTCGACCCAGGAACAGTGGCGACGACTCTGATCAGTGACTGCCGGGCCGTCGCCGACTTCAGCCGAGCCGGCGTGTTCCTGCAGACCGGCGGCTCGGTGCTGGTCCCCCTGGCGATTGCCGGCGTGCGCCGGGTGCCATGGCGAGTCGATCTCGACGAACCCGGGCCGGTCGCCAGCGCCTGGCACACTCGCAGTCCGGTCGTCGAGAACCGGTCGGCCGACATCGACGGTCGACGCCGTGGCAGCCGATTGATCGTGCTGCCGATCACCGTGAGCAGCCGGCCGGTGGGAGTCGTGGTGCTTGAAGCCGTCGATGGACAGCTGCTCGACGAGCGCGCCGTCGCCGATCTGCGGCCGATCGTCGAGGCGAGCGGGTTACCGCTGGAAACGGCGGTGCTGTTCGACGATCTGCGGTCATCGGCCGCTCTGGAGGAACGCGAGCGACTGGCGAAGGAGATGCACGATGGGATCGCCCAGGACCTCGCCTATCTCGGTGTCGAACTCGACTCGCTCCTCGGCGAACTCCGTAAGGACGGGCTGGAACGCCCCGTTGCCCATGTTCAGGAGCTCCGCCAGCGCATCACCGGGCTCATCACAGACCTGCGGCTCTCCATGTCGGACCTGCGCTCGAGCACCGGTCCGACGCGTGGACTAGGTGCAGCACTCTCCGAGTACACGCGGTCGGTCGGCACGAGCAGCGCGATCAC
>JBDSAK010000492.1:0-4513 GCA_039922195.1 Mycobacteriales bacterium | reverse complement strand
CCGGGGCCGTGTACGTCAACGGCCAGGGCGTCATCGATGCGGTGCAGCCGGCGCGTCGCCGGGCGCCCGCCGGCTTTACCGCGACCGCGCGCATCGACACCCAGGGCGTCATCACCCCTGGGTTGATCGACCTGCACAACCACCTGGCCTACAACTTCCAGCCGCTCTGGCATGCGCCGCGCAGCACGCCGTACACCAGCCGGCACCAGTGGCCGGGTGCGGCGACGTACGGGCGTGATGTGTCCAATCCCGCGCAGGCCATGGGCATTGCCGCTGCCGCGGCCGCCTTGCGCTACGCCGAAGTCAAAGCGGCGGCCGGCGGGGCGACGTCGATCCAGGGATCACCGCCGCTCACCCGGGCTTACGCCGGCTGGATGCTGCGCAACATCGAGAAGGAGCAGGTGCCGGGGCGCGGTGACGAGCAACTGATCTACCAGGCGGTGATCAAGGCCGACGTCAAGGGCCTGCGCCGTTTCGGCACCCAGCTGCGGGCCAACCACAGCTTCATCTACCACCTGGCGGAAGGGACTGCGGCCACCCTGATCAAGGAGTTCACCGACCTGACCACCGCCGGCTGCCTGCATCCGCAACTGATCGGCATCCACTCCACCGCCCTCACCGAGACCGAGTACGAGGCGTGGGCGGTCGCCGGCGCCGGCGCCGTCGTCTGGTCGCCGTTCTCGAACATCTGGCTGTACGGCGGCACCACCGACGTACTCGCCGCGCGCCGGCACGGCGTGCAGGTCTGCCTCGGCTCGGACTGGTCGCCGTCGGGGACCAAGAACCTGCTGGGCGAGCTCAAAGTTGCGTCGCTGTGGAACGACGAGGCTCTCGACGGCGTGCTCGATGCGCGCGAGCTCGGGGCGATGGCGACCGCCAACGCGGGGGACACGCTCGCGCGTTGCTGGGGTGTCGACGTCGGCCGCCTGCGCGCCGGTGCGCTCGCCGACATCCTGGTCACGAACCGGCAGGTGGTAGGTCGGGCAGATCTGCACGAGAACCTGTTGCGCGTCGACGAACGACATGTCCGGCTGGTGATGGTCGGCGGCCGCCCGGTCCTCGGCCGGCCCGCGCTGCTGCGGTCGCTGGGTGCCCGAGCATTCGACACGGTGCGCGTGGGCAGGTTGCGCCAAGGCGTCGTGACGGCGCTGCCCGACGACCTGCTGCCGGCCGACCCGGCACTCGCCGCCGAAGCGACGATGTCGTGGCAGGACGGATCGACGGCGATGCAGGCCGTGGTCGACGATCCGGCGAAGGCGGTGCGCGCCGCCCGGGCGCGCGCCGAGCATGTGCCGCGGGGCGCGCCGCTTCCGCTGCAGTACGTACCCGACATGCCGGCACCGGGAGGCGATGAGGGCGGCCGGGCGCTCACCGAGGAAGAGCTCGATCAGCTCGTCGTGGCGCCCATCGAGTCGCTCGGGCACGACGCCGCCTGGTTCGCGTCCATCGACCAGGTGCCTCCGCACGCCGCGCTGCTCAAGGGGCTCCGCGCCCGGTTCAGGAGCGCGAGCGGCTGACCGGTCACTACCCGCCGGGCAAGGCGGGCAGCGTGACGGTCGGGTCGCCGAGCAGCACCAGGCTCTGCCGGTCGATGGCGGTCAGCCGCAACCGCGTCAGGGTGTCGCGAACCGACGTGTCGCCGGCGTTGAGTTTCTGGCGTGCGCCCGCCCATTGGGTGTGCAACTCCCCGATCCCCTCGCGGTACGCCGCGAACGCGAGACCGATCGGCTGGCCGAAGTGCAGGTTGCTCGACAAGGCCGTGACGATCTCGTGCCCGAGACCCTGCCCGGTTTCCGGCACCCGCAGGGTCCAATCGAACGTCGGCTCGACATGGCCCAGGACGGCCCGAACCGGCCCCGCGCGGCCGAGCAGTGCGCTCGCGGCAGGAGCGACGGTGGCGCCGAGCCCAGCCACGGCGCTCACCACACCGTGCGCCGTGCTGCCCTCCGCCAGCAGCCCGGTGTAGTGACTGACGCTGTCGCAGCCCGCCGAACAGCACGCCTGCGAATACCAGATCGCACCAGCCGGAACGGCGCTGTCGAGGTCGGCGAGAGCGACGTCGGCGTGTGCCGCGTCGACGGGCAGGCCGAGCGTGGACCGCATCGCCGCGGCGTCGTCGAGCGGGCCGGTCCGGCCGTGGCTCGAGGTGACCAGCAACGCGGGCCGCGCGGCCCGGAGGGCAGCCAGCAAGGCCGCCCCCGACGACGCGGCACCGGTGATGTGCGTAAACCCGGGCAGGCGCGGATCGGCCAGCGCGGCGGCGAGGGGTGCCGCGATCGTCGTCCGCATCAGCGTCGTGATGTCGCCGCCGCCATGGTCGACGTCCCACACGACGGGGGCGGTCACGTCAACGTCGGCCGTGGCCCACGCCGACAGCAGCGCGTCGACGTAGTTGCCGAGTTCGTCGTCGGCCAGCGGCAGCCGGCCGACGCAGTGCCTGGTGCTCAAGGCGTACTGCACCGACCACGGCACGACGTCCGGGCCGCCGACGATGACGAGGTAGCGCGGCAGCCGGCCCTTGCCGACCCCGAACTTGGTCAGTCCTATCGTCGGGTCCTGGCTCGACCCGTCCTCGAAGTACCGGCGCAGGAACCGGCCGTCCAGATCGGCACGCCACCGGACGACCGGCGTACCCGGCCGGGCCGCGAGCAAGTCGCGCACCGCCGCCGGGGCGTCCTTGGCGGCCGCCTTGTCGGCTGCGGACAGGGTCGGGTCATCGCTGTCCGGCAGCAGTACGCCGTACCCGACGTCGCGGTGCGCCCAGTCCGCCGGATCGACCGGCTCGGCGAACGGCAGCGCTTGCTGGCTGTGCGCCAGCCCCGGCCGCGAGCCCCACTTCGACGCGTCGACGCGCAACTCGCCCTCGGCCGCCCCGACGCCGGTCCACGCATTGAGGGCGACCGCGGACGGCAGGCTCATGCGCCCGCGGCGGCCAGCACGTCGCGCAAACCGGCGACCTTCGCCTCGACCTCGGCGCGCACGGCGGCATCGAGCTCGCGCGCCTCGACCGACTCCAGGTAGCCCTCCCACAGGTCGAGCTCACCACGGATGCCGGAGTAGTCGGCCGGCGACAGATTCGGCGACGGCCCGAACACGCGGAACGCGTCGTACTGCACGTACAGCACCGGATCCGACCAGGTGTCGACCGCGGACGGATCAGGTCCGGTCAACGTGCCGCGTGGAGCCGTGAGCACGGCGGCCCAGTCGATCGTGCGCACGCCGGGCTGCCCCGCCCGGTCGACCGCGGCGCGCACGGCCGCCAACACCTCCGGGTAGAGCGCGGCGCAGAACCGGTCGGCGTCGGTGACGTCGACCAGCCGGCGCATCCCGACCACGGCCGGCAGCCCGCTCGACGCCAGCTCGTGCGCGAGGGCGCTGCCTTCGACCGCCTCGGCGCTGTCGCACGCGTTGAGCACCACCAGCCAGGGATCGGCGGGCAGGGCACTCGCCACGAGGTCGGCGAGCTTGAGGCGCACCGACCCGGTCACCTCGCCGGCATCGAAGTCGGCGATCGTCGCGAACGCGAGGGTGCGGACGCCCGCGACCGCTCCCCCATGGCAGAGCACATGCAGAATCTGCGGCTGGGCATCAGCGATCTGCCGGGCGAGGTCGACAGCGGTGCCGCCGAGCACCTCGACCGTCACGTCCGGACGTCCCGCCTTCGCCAAGGCGCTGCGCACGGTCTCGTCGGCGGTGATGACGTGCAGCCGAACGCCAACCGCCGTGGCGTCGTCGGTCGCGGTCGCGGCGAGCAGCGCCGCCAGCTGAGCCGCACCGGACTGGCCGGCCGCGGACAGCACGGCAACCACCCGCAGCGGCGGGTCGAACGCGCGGTCGGTGACCGTGCGCCGCCGGTACGCGATCCGGCCGACGGGCCAGCGACGATCGAGCGTGCAGAAGCCGATCGGTGCGACGTACAGCTGCTCCCACGGCAGCTCGTCGGCCGAGCTCGCCAGCATGTGGAAGTAGAGCGGCGACGGTGCCGCCCCCGGCGGATGCGACAGCACCTGGTCGATGCCTGCCTTGACCGGCGGATGCGCGGCCAGCCGCGCGAGCAGTGCTTCACCGCGCTGCATCGCGTTGCCGCCGGCGAGCGGCGTCACGTCGATCATGGCGTTGTCGCCGAGGCCTGGGACGTCGTTCTCCGCATCGGCGAGCTTGACGACCACCTCGGAGCCGAGTCGCTCGAACGCGACGACGGTGCGCATCACTTGTCCCGCAGGTGCCGGTCGACGATCTCGCGCAGTTGCGAGAGCGCGCGCTGCTTCCCACTGTCGTACGCCTGCTTGGTGAACGGCACCGCGCTGACCGACCGCGCTGTCTGGACCAGCTCGGTGACGTTGGCGTCGATGTAGCGCTCCGACGTTGCCACCCACCCCGGCAACGCGTCGGAGTTGGCGTACACCTGCTGCACTTCTGGTGCCGGGGCGGACGGACTCTCGGCGTAGTAGCCGCCCGGCCAGTCCTGGGTCATCTCCAAGCGGACACTTTCTGGCTGCAGGTAGGCGAACAG
>JBDSAK010000491.1:0-5047 GCA_039922195.1 Mycobacteriales bacterium | reverse complement strand
GTTCTCCGCCATGAAGCTCCCTGACGCAGCGACCGCTTCGTAGCAGAGCACCAAGCCCAGGTGGCCGACGCCCGACCCACCGACCTCCTCCGGCATGAACAGCTGATAGAAGCCGGCGGCGGCGCTGCGCCTGCGCAGTTGTCGCTTCAGTTCGAGCAGGCCGACCACGGTGCCGGTGTCCTGGAACTCCGCGCGGTGCGGTTCTTCGAGCGGGCGCGCCTCACGATCGATGAAGTCCTTGAGCGAATCAGTGAGTGCGCGCAGCTCGTCCGGGATGGTCAACAGTGCCACCGCGCCACCGTACGCGACTGATCGATCGTGGCTCGTTCGACGCCCGCTACCGTTTGGAATCTCACAACGGGAGGCGGTGCGGCGTTCAATGGGTGTGCTGTTACCGCCGTTCCAGATGTTCTTCGACGAACACCGCGACGACGTCTACCGGTTCGTCCGCGCCCTCGTCGGCCCGGCCGACGCCGATGACGTCTTTCAGGAGACGTTCCTCTCCGCGCTGCGGTCGTATCCGTCGCTGACGGATGCCTCCGCCCTCCGCGCGTGGGTCTTCACGATCGCCCGCCGCAAGGCGATCGACGAGTACCGGGCGGGAGCGCGGCGCGCGGTGCCGACCGAGGAAGTGCCAGAAGTCGTAGCCCCGCAGCACATCGACCCGGACGAGCAGTTGTGGGACGACGTGCGGCGGTTGCCGGCCAAACAACGGGCTGCACTCGTGCATCGGTTCGTGCACGACCTTTCCTACCAGGAGATCGGCGCACTGCTCGACTGCACGGCTGAGGCCGCCCGGCGGAGCGTGCACGAAGGAATCAAGAAACTGAGGGCAACATGGCAGACCTGACACGGGTATTGGCGGCCGGCTCACGGACAGTCGCGCCCGCTGCACTACCAGCGCGCTTCGCGGTAGCGGCAGCCGCGGCCGGACTGCTCGATGTCGGATACGCGACGTACGACGCGCCGTTCGGTTCGCTGGTCCTCGGCGCGACGACCACAGGCCTGGTGCGAGTTGCCTTCGACCCCCTCGACGCCGTCCTGCTGGACCTGAGCGCACGGTTGTCGCCGCGGCTGCTCGCGGCGCCGGCCCGCTTGGACGGCGTACGCCGCGAGCTCGACGAATACTTCGCCGGCACGCGCAGCTCCTTCGAGGTCGCGATAGACCTCACCCTGGCGCGGACACCGTTCCAGAAGTCTGTGCTCGCCGCGGCCGACGCGATCCCTTATGGCCAGGTGCGTAGCTACTCCGACGTCACCCGGTCGACAGGCCGCCCGGCGGCCGTGCGCGCGGTGGGTAGCGCACTCGGCGCCAACCCGGTGTGCATCGTCGTCCCGTGCCATCGGGTCCTGCGCAGCGACGGCACGGTCAGTGGGTACGCCGGCGGGCCCGAGCGCAAGGAGTTCCTGTTGCGCCTCGAGGCGGGGAGTGCGGCCCAGAAGTAGTTGCGTCCGCAAGGTTAGCCGGAGCTGGTGTGGGTATCGCGCGCCTCGTGACCTCCGGTCATGTTGTGCCTGGCCCTGACCCGCCACGCTTGGACGAAGACATGACAGACGTCAGCCGACTGCCCGCACCAATCGCGACTGCCTACGAATGGCAGCTCCTGGGGGAGTGCCGCGGCGCCGACTCCTCGCTGTTTTTCTTGCCCGAGGCCGAGCGCGGGCCGAGCAAGGCCAGGCGCGAGCAGGCGGCGAAAGCAATCTGCCGACGGTGCACCGTGATCGACGAGTGCGCCGCGTTCGCGTTGTCGACGCGGGAACCCTACGGGGTGTGGGGCGGCCTGACACCCGAGGAACGCCGGTCCGACCTATCGGACGGACTCACGGGGTAGCCGGCGCAATATCAGTCGTGCCGGCGCCCGCCACCCGGCACACTGTGGACATGCCCAGCGCCGCCCGCCTGGCCCTTTTCGTGCCCGCCGCTCTTGCGCTGCTGCTCCTGCCCGGGCCCGCAGTGATGTACGTCGTGGCGCGCAGCCTGCAGCAGGGCCGGCGGGCTGGGCTCATATCGGTTGCCGGCATCCACACCGCCACGCTCGTGCACATCGCCGCGGCGGCCGCGGGCCTGTCCGCCGTCCTCCTGCGCAGCGCAGTCCTGTTCAGCGCGGTGAAGTACGCCGGCGCGGCGTATCTGGTCGTCTTGGGGTTGGCGGCGCTGCGCGCGGACCGACGCACGGTTGCATCGGGACCCGACCCCTCGATCCGGCCGCGCCGCCGCCTGTACGCCCAGGGTTTCGTCGTCAACGTCTTGAATCCGAAGACCGCGCTCTTCTTCCTGGCCTTTCTGCCCCAGTTCGTCGACGCGGACGGCGGCCACCCGGCGCTGCAGATCACCGTCTTCGGGATCACGTTTCTCGTGCTCGGCGTCCTCACCGACTCCGCGTACGCGGTCCTGGCGGCCAGGATCGGCGCTCGGTTCAGCGGGGACGCGCGGCTGCAGCGCCGGCAACGGCGGGCCTCAGGCGGCGTACTCATCGGCCTCGGTGTCGTGGCGGGATTGACGCCGAGCACGCAGTAAGCGCCCGCAGGTGGGTTCTGGGCGTACCCCTAGCGCCGACTCCGGCGATTGCCGTGATGAGTACGGCGGCCCCGTTAGTTCCAACGGGCGCCGCGATATGCGACGAAAGGGATATTTCATGCGTTCGATTCACAAGGCGGCTGCTGCAACGGCGATCGCGATCGGCTTGCTCGTGCCCGCTGCCGGCATCGCTGCCGCCACCGAACCCAACCACGGGACGACCACGTCGGCCGCCGCCCGGGCCAAGACGACCCACGGCTCCACCACTTCCGCTGCGGCGAAGGCGAAGGCGAAGGCGAAGAAGGCCCACAACAAGATCGTCCACGCCGGCACGGTGACCGCGGTCTCCGCTACCAGCATCACGTTCACCGTTCATGGCGGTCGTGACAAGGCCCTGCGCGGCAAGCCGGTGACCTTCGTCGTCACCGCGACCACCAAGGTCACCCGCAACGACGCTGACTCCACGATCGCGTCCGTGAAGGTCGGCGACCACGTCAACGTCAAGGGCACCAAGGTGGCCGCCGTCTACACCGCGACGCGCATTTCGGCTTCCGGCCTGTAGGCCACCGCTCACAGCGCTTCCGCACCTCTGCGACCCCCGTCCCCCCGGCCGGGGGTCGCAGTGCGTCCTGGCCCGGACGAGCGCCCATGCACAGATGTGCCCAAGGCCACCGGAACGGGTCCGCAGCCTCGCTACGGTGAAGCGGGCTCCAGCCGGGGTTCGGGCCTTCCGAGGATGCAGGCATGAGCGAGATCCACGCGGACCCTGACCGGTGCCCGGAGTGCGCCCAGCCACATGGCGGCGGCGCGAGCTGCACCAATTGCGGACTGCGGCTGCGCGGGCCGGCCGCCGTCGAGCTGTGGAATCTCACTCAGCGCATCGAGCCCTTACTGCACCGCCGCCGCGAGCTGCTCCGCGCATTGCGCGAACCCGACGTCCCCACACACGCTCGCCTCGCTCCACCATGGCCGGCGTACGCCGCTGCGCCTTCTCCGCTGCCAGCGTCCGCCGCCGGATTTGCCTCGGCGGATCCGGCGCCCGCCCCTTCGGCCATCTGGAGCGCGCCGGACGCGTTCACCGGCGAACCGCAACGCCAGGAGCCGCGCGCGCGGCCGAAGGCCGAATGGTCACAACAGCGGGTGCAGAACACGTTGCTCATCCTCGGCGTTCTGCTGCTTGCCATCGCGGCGCTCATCTTCACGGTCGTGTCGTGGGGATCGATGGGCGTCGTCGGCCGAGCCGCGATCCTGCTGCTCGTCACCGCGGCCGTCGCGGCCGGTGCACCGGCGCTGGCATCCCGCGGGCTCAGCGCGACCGCCGAGGCGCTTGCCGCACTCGCGATCGCCCTCGTCGTGATCGACGCGCAGGGCGCTCGTCAATCGGTGCCGTCGCTGTCGCGCATCGACGCCCGCATCTACTGGGCGGTGGCCGCCGCGGTGATCGCGGCGCTCAGTGCGGCGTACGCGGGCCGGGTGAAGCTCGAGACGCCGCAGTACGCGGCAGTGCTCGCCAGCCAGCTTCCTGGCGCTCTGCTCGCGCTGCGCCTCGAAGATCAGGCGGGCGCGGCGGTCCTGTTGTTCGCCCAGGCCTCGCTCGCTGCCTCCGTTGCCACGCGGTGGCCGCGGCCGCAGATCGTCCGCTGCCTGGTTGGGGCCGCCTCCGTTGCGGCGCTTGCCGGTGCCTCTCTGGCCGTGTTGGCGGCGTACGGCTCGCACGTCTCGGATTTCCGTACCGCGGTTCCAGGTGCGGTCGCGCTGGTCGCTGCCGGCGCAACCTCAGCGTGGATGGGCTGGCTTGTGCGTGACGTGCCCGAGGCGCGCGTAGCGCTCACCGCTGTCGCCGCGATCGCTGCCACCGCGGCGGTGTTCGCGCTTGCCCTACCAACAGTTCACAACAGTTCGCTGCCCGCGGTGGTGGGCCTCTGCGCGCTCGGCTGCGTTGTCGCCGGCATCGGACTCGGGCGCGAATGGGGCATCGGTCCGACCGCTGTCGGCTCCACGGCGGCGATCCTTGCGGTGCTGGCCGAGGCCGACGACCTGTTCGCGCTGTTGTTCGGCCCGCTTACCTGGGTCAACCGATCGTGGACGACGTTCGACGTGACGGTTTCCGCCAGGACTTTGCTGTCGAGCGATCGGTCTTGGCCGGGCGAGCCGTCGACCCTGCTGACCGTTGTTGCGGTGACGGTCGGCGCTGCCCTGCTCGCTCGCCGCCATGGCAACAGAGCCATCTGGCTGGGGGTACTCGCGCCGGGCCTGGCATTGTCCGTGATCGGCACCCCACTGGCCTTCAACTGGTCGTACGGCGTCGCGATCACGTGGGAGTTGACGGCGCTCGCGCTGGCGATCGGAATCGCGGTCCGCGTCGCGCCGATGCGTCCGCATCACGCCGCGATCATCGCTGATGCCGCCGGTGGCCTGCTTGTTGCTCACGCGGTTCCGTGGTCACTGGCCAACGAACAGACCGCGCATGCGGCCTTGGCCGTCACGGCGGTTGTGGCCTCATTAGCATCGGCGACCCGCCAGATGTTT
>JBDSAK010000490.1:0-7084 GCA_039922195.1 Mycobacteriales bacterium | reverse complement strand
CATGTCGAGGACGTCCCGGTACCTCGCCCCGCCGCTGGCCAGGTGCGGGTCAAAGTCGCTGCAACTTCGGTCAACCTCAGCGACTGGGAGTGCCTGCGCGGATCGCCCGCCTATGCGCGGATCGGTGGGCTGCGTCGCCCGTCTCGCCGGACGCTTGGATCAGACATCGCGGGCATGGTCGACGATGTCGGCGAGGGGGTGACCGGGTTCCGGCCCGGAGACGAGGTGTATGGAGACAACCTCGCGCTGATGGGTGGCTTCGCGCAGTATGCGCTCGCCCCGGAATCCGCACTCGCCCGCAAGCCGGCCCAGCTCACGTTCGCTGAGGCGTCAACCATCCCGCAAGCGGGCGCGATCGCGCTGCAGGGCATGGAACGGGCAGCGGCGGGTAGCCGCGTGCTGATCAACGGCGCTGGCGGGGGCGCAGGATCCTTCGCCGTTCAGCTCGCCAAGCGGCTCGGTGCTCACGTGACGGGTGTCGACAACGCCGCCAAGCAGGACTTCATGCGATCGGTGGGCGCCGACGACGTGATCGACTACCGCCTGCACGACTTCACGCGGACGAGTCGGCCTTACGACCTGGTGTTGGACCTGGTCGCGCACCGCTCGGTGTTCGCCTACCGGCGCGCGCTGGCATCCGGCGCCAGCTATCGGTGCGTCGGTGGGTCGACGCGTGCGCTGCTGCGCGTTCTCACCGTCGGGTCGATGGTGGGGCGGCTGACCAGTCGCTCCATCGGGGTGCTCCTCGTGAAACAGGGGCCGCCCCACTTCGAGCCGCTCGCCGACCTCTGCGTTGTCGGGGAGGTGAGGATCCACATCGACCGTACATTCACGCTCGACGAGGTTCCCGCCGCTCTTGCTCATGCCGGCGAGGGGCGCGCCCTGGGCAAAGTTGTTGTCACCCTTGACTGACGCAAGCTAAGCGCGTTCGGGCCCAGGGCTACTTGCACAGGACATCCGGCTCATCGGCATGAGCCGGCGATAGCCCTCGCTACGCGCCGAACGTGCCGCCCCCAACCGACCGCAAGTAGCCGCGTTCCCGCGGTCGAGCGGCACCTACCTGCCCGTCGGCCATGTCGAACCGTCGGGCCTGGCCTCACGGCCTGCGATTGCTATATTCCGCTCGCCGCGCTCGTGGGGGCTGGCGCTTCAAATGAGGGGCGTGGATCTATGGCGCAATCCGGCGTTGGCAAGCTGTGGAAGCCGGTAGTCAACGTCACTGACATGGACGAGGGGGAGCGCTTCTGGTCCGCCGTCTCTGGATTGTCTCCCGTCGGACGACACGGCGACGGGGTATCCATGTACGCGTCGCTGGAGCCCGACGATCCGGCTAGCACGGAGCCGTGGATGCTGTTGCAGTGTGCGCCAGAGGGCCAATCACATGGTCGCGGCGGAACCCATCTGGATTTTCGAGTCGATGATGTCGCCCAGGCAATGCAGGAGATCGAGACTCTCGGGGGTAAGACGCTCAAGCCGCCAGCGTTCTACGGCGACGTCGAGGACGCTCCGTACTTGGAGTGGGCGATCATGCAGGATCCGTTCGGAAACGATTTCTGCATAATTCGTTACCCGCTGTAGGCCACGACGTCGCCAGCCTTGATGCGCCACCCTCGCTGAGCAACGGAACCTAGCCGGCGCCCGCACTCTGTCGCGGCCGACACGTATTGCGCAAAGAACAGGTCGTGCGGCCGGTAATGCCGGTCGTCGACAGCGTGTAGCGCCGCATCGCGGCATTTCGCGGGTGCGACCGCTCGTACCGGTCTGGCTTCCACAGGCGGTTGCGGCCCGTGGCCGCGATCCCTCGGCCCTACCCGAGCAACAAGTCGTTGCTGCCATGATCGCGGCATGACCTCGACACTCGTGCGAGTACCCGGCCTGAGCCCCACCCCGTACGCGTATGCCGCCATTGCAGACAGACTCGTCTTCACCGCCGGCGCTTGTCCCCTCGACGGTGATGGCGCCACGGTGGCCCCAGGCAACATCGAGGCGCAGGCGGAGCAGGTGATGACCAACCTGCACGCTGTCCTGCTCGCAGCCGGCGCCTCGCTGGGCGACGTGGTGAAGAGCACCGTCTACGTTGCTACCGGTCAGCGCGATGACCTCGTCACCGCGTGGAATGTGGTGCGACGTCACTTTGGCGAGCACGATGCGCCGAGCACTCTCCTCGGCGTCACCGTGCTCGGCTATCCCGACCAACTCGTCGAGGTGGAGGTAGTTGCGGCCATCAGCTAGCTGGTCGCCAGACGGTGCCGCGGGAGGCTAGACGCAGGCCACCAGCCTCGAAATGATCATGGGCAACCGCTCCTTCTGCCGCCAGATGGATAGCGCCGCCTCACGGCACTTCTCAACGGTGGCCGAGATGGCAACCGCGACGAAAGTAACTCGCGCTTACTGCTCGCTCAGCGGCATGTCAGGACGCTGCCGCGCCGTCTTCTTGGCAGGGGCACTCACCCGCGACGTGCTTGTAGTCGTAGAAGCGGGGGTGCCCGCAATAACAGACGCTGCGAGACATGTCGGTCGGATTCGTGCTCTGCGAAGCAGAAGCCGCGCACGCTGGGCAGTTCGATGGCATGGCTACGTCCAGCGGCTCAGTCGCTCCACTCACCGCACCAGCGTGTCACACGGCAGGACGGCGGAACCTGGTCGAACGCGGTTATCAGCATCTCCGCGACAACCGGCACCTAGCCTGTGGACTTGGCGACCAACTCGAGTAGCCGTACCACCGCGACCTCGGTGAGGACCACGGTCATCTGTGCGACCTCAGGGTCGTCTCCGATGGGCAAGAAGGCGGCGACGGGTAGCTCGCCCGCGCACCAGTGGACTGGGAGGCCGGAGCAAGTTCCGAGCCTGATGCTGTTGCGCTCGGACCAGCGTGTGCTTCGTATGCCAGCGAGCGCGATGAGGTCCGCTGCCAGGAGCGATACCTGGACGAGCACCTCGGGCGACGTGATCGTCAGAGCGGCGCAATCGCCCCCCTCGTTGAGGTCGAGGTCGAACTCCAAATCTCTCATCACCCACGGACGGTATCGCCGCCCGCCACCAACCCCTGCGAAGGCCGCTTCAGGAAGGTGAAGAGCGCCGCGTTCCGCCGGCGAAGATGGTTGCGCCGCGTTCCGCATTTACCGTTCGTCGTTTGAGCTGGCTAGCAACCTCTGAAATGCAATCAAATAGGCCCGGAAGTCTTCGCTGGTCAGGTATTTGTGGCACTCAGGCGACTGCCGAGAATCTCAGGTTCCGCCACGAAGGTCAGCATGTGGCTTGTCCATCCGACAACCACGCCTCGGGTGGTGAACCAACCCTGAATGCGGGGACAGTGCATCGCTCCAGTCCGTCGAAGCGGTAGCAAGCAAAGGCTCCTGCGAGTCCGCGCTCATGATGCCTATCATCTCCTCGGCGCTCTCGGGCTGCCGGTACACGAACTCGCGTCTGTGGTCGTCGTACGCGACATTTCTCGGCGCGTTGGAACTACTGGCCATGCCATCGAAGCTTTCGACGGCCCAGACGATCCCCGGGGTAGTGAAGACTGTCCGTGCTTGCCAGTCATCAGGCGGCTCACTCAGCTTCTCCAGAAGCCAACCCTTCGCGTACTTGTGAGTTTTCGCCAGCGGCGCGTGCCTCGCCGCCTCGAAGATCTCCGATCGAGTCGGAGCGTAGAGTTTCGTCACGCGTGAATGATCGCGCACCTTTGCTCGCGAATAACGCCGGTTACCGGCACCTACCCTCGGTCTTGGCCAGTAGCCAACCTCAACCTCCGGGGCTACGAAGTGGCGCGATGCTGCTGTATGCCTCCGAGAGGATCCCCGAGATCTCGTGCCAGTCCTCTTCGCCGGTCTCCGGGAGGTCGAGGAAGATACCCAGCCAACCCCTAAAGGCTCCGCTCGCGGAAGCGACCGGCGCAAAGAAGCGGTGCGGGTCGGCGCCCACGAGCTCCTCTCGCACGCCCGGGTGGGCGGGGCACCACAGACTCGTCCGCCCATCGCCCCGATGGTCATCGTGGAAGTAGCAGAGTGCGCGAGTTCCGTTGACGAAGAAGCACGGCGCCCCGTGGCTGGGCCGTTCAGAAACCCCAGGCCAGGCGAGCACGATGGCTCGCACACGATCAAGGTCAGCTTGACTCACCGTCGGAGTGTGACTCAACCACTGCGCCGAGGGCGACTCCCGGGCTCGATCTGTGGGTCGAGGTGAGCCAGGGGTAGCGCCTCCTCGTTCCGGCTATCACGGCACGCGGCGGCGTTGGACATGGCCGGGCGACCATGCCCTCGGGAGGATCAGTTGACCGGATCCGTTAGCAGCGCGGCCGAGGGGTCGAGGTCGGGTGCGGAGATGCCCAGTCAGGGCAGGTCTGGGTCAGGGCGCCCGGTCAGGAAGCGGGTGGCGTCCTCGTCATCTACCAACGAGTTGTCCACGAGCCAGTCGACCGCGCGGCGTACGGCACGCGCGTCGCGGAAGGCGTTCCAGGCAGGCAGTAGCTGCGGAAAGTCCACGTGTAGGCGGTCCTTGAATCGGCGGAACGCACCGCGGCCCTGGATAGCCCGCGCCAGGCTCCGCGCGGCGCGCTCGTCGCTGATCCCCGCGACGAAGTCGGCCATGTCCTGATACCACAGGTAAGACGGCTGGGGGTCGATGCAGATCATGCCCAACTCGTCGAGATCGACAGGTGTCTGGCCGTCGATGCGGGTATCGGCGGTCCAGAACCCGACCACGCCGGTCTCCGGATCGATCAACCAGCGGTGCTCGAAACCGCCCTGGTCCGCGAGCGCGGTGGCGATTTCGTCCAGGTCGAGGTTGCTCAGCTCAAGCATTGGCGCGCTTCCCAATCACGCTGTGGTCGAGGGCGCACGATTGCTGCGCGGCACTCGAGCGGGCATTGGCCTCGCCGAGCCATTATTCACGGCAAGAGCGGACTTGCCCCGGCGCGGCTGGGCGCTCTGCTCTGGTGCGGCGCCCGCGTCGTCACCAGAGGATGATCAGTCCGCGTAGGTGGCCGAACTCTGCGTCGCGGGTCACCAGCGCGGCTTGGTGGAGTAGTGACTGCGCGGCAAGCATCCGGTCGAACGGACCGGCATGGTCCCAGTCGAGGCTCCCCGCACGGATCGCGTCGGCGGCGGATATGTCGAGCGACTGCGCGCCGAGTCTGATCGTGAGGTCGGCGTGCTGGGAGACCAGGATTTCGGCTTCCGGTCAGTTGCCGGCGCGGTGCTTGATCGACATCTCCCACGCGGTCGCGGCGGAGATGAGCACGGCGTTGCTCGGTGCCTCGATCGCGGTCCGGGCGCGACGGGACAGTCGGTCGGGGTCGGTGAGCGCCCATACGTAGGCGTGGGTGTCAAGCAGCAGGATCGTCACGTCCAGACAGCAACTTCGGTCTCATCGAGCGGATCGAAGCGCTCATCGGGCGAGGGCAGGTCGAGGAACCCCAGGACGCGAGCGGCGGGCGTGTTCACCGGCACGAGCCGGACTAGGGGCTTGCCGGCACGCGCGACGATGACTTCCTCGCCTTTCAGAGCCGCATCGAGAAGTTGCGACAGGTGCGCCTTGGCGTCCGCCACGTTGTGTGTGGTCATGTTGGTCAGACTAATCTGACCACCGGCCTTCGCAAGCGCCACGAGAACGCGCCAGGCGGCAGTGAGTAGCCCTGTGTCACGCCGCGGCCGTGAGGACTCGTTGCAGGGCTCGGTGGTTGTCGGGTTGCAGGGGACGCCGTCTTGCCAGCAGCGCCAGATGATGTGGAGCCAGGCGCGGGCGAGGATGCGCACGGCGTGGGGATGGTCGTGACCTCGGTCTCGGGCTCGGCGATAGAGGTCGGCGGCCCAGGCGTTTGCGCAGTGAGAGTCGCCCGCGAAGTCGGTGGCGGCGCCGCGGAGCTGCCTGTCGACGGCCCAGCGGAACGTGACGACTTTGACCTTGCCGGACTGCGGTGTCTCATGTCGCCAACGGCCTAGGCCGCAGCACGTTGCGAGCCACTCATGACCGGGTGAGGACCGAGACTGCAGACACTCATTGCTCTTCGAACTTGAGCGGGATGTAGACCTCGGCGTCGCTATCCACCGGTGGCACCAGGTTCAGGCAAACCGCCCCCGGCGACGCGACAACCCATCGGGATTGACGATGCAATGACCCCGGGAAAGGCTCGGCGCATGAACGATGACGCCACCGCCTTCGCGGGCCTGTTCCGCGCGATCTACGCCGAGTTCACCGGCGGGACGGGCCGCGAGGTGGTCTCACGGGCGCATCCCGGGCGGTGCTCGAGCACCTGTCGATGGCCGGCCCGCTGACGGTCGGCGAGTTGGCGGGCCACCTCGACCGCGCGCAGTCGGTGGTCAGTGAGATCGTCAACCAACTCGAGGGGAAGGCTCTCCTCGAGCGCGAGCGCGACCCCGCCGATCGCCGCCGCGTGCTCGTCTGGCTCACGCCCGACGGTCGCGCAGTCCGCGACCGTGACCGCGAGGTCCTCGACGTGGAGCTCCTGCGCGAGGCCTTCGAGAGCCTCGGCGCGCGCGAGGCCGCGTCCTGCTTGGCGACGCTGCGCACCCTCGTCGACCAGACTGTTCGCGCGACCCGCCGACCCGTCGATCAACCGCCGGCCACTGCCCACCACGACTACCACTACCAAGGAGACGGACATGACTGACACCGCGATCAATTGCGAGAGCTGCGCCATGCCGATCGAGTCCGGTCGCTACTGCGCGCACTGCACCGACGACAGCGGCAACCTGCAGGCCTTCCCGGACAGGTTCGAGCGCATGATCGGCTGGGAACAGCGCCGGAATCCGGGAGTGCCGCGCGAGGAGCTGGAACGTCGCACCAAGGCATACATGGCGACCATGCCCGCCTGGCGTGACCACCCAGCCATCGCGCCCTGAAGCGGAGCGGGGCGGCGAACCGTCAGAAGTGTCGCTCCAGCCGGCGGACACCCGCCTCGCGCGGTGGACGGCGGGACTATCGGATGCCAGCGCAGCAACGACACCTATCCGCGCGTCGAGTCCTTGCCGCGCTGGGTCCCATCACCGCTGAGGTCGACGCTCGGCGGGCTGTCCGGCGGGCGCATGGCCGACTGCGCGTCGAGATCGATCACGTCAGGGTC
>JBDSAK010000489.1:0-2958 GCA_039922195.1 Mycobacteriales bacterium | reverse complement strand
CCTGCCTCGAAGCCGTAGGAGACGCCCGGCGACAGCACATCCGTCGCGATCTCGCCCGAATGCTGCGCCCCGTCGTGACCCATGGCGCCCCATCGGAATGCCAGCGACTCGAGCGCCGCCGCGTCGTCGCGACCGACGATCGCCGCCGCCGGGTAGAGATTGCCGACGGCGAGATCGCGGCGCGAGTGGGTGACGACGACCGGCCCGTCGACGCGTTCAGGCGTTCCGGTCAGGGCGCCGCTGCGCTCGGGCGCGTGCGGAAGCGATGGCGCGAAGGCGAAGTGTGAGAACGCGCCCTGCAGCAAGGTGACCGACTTCACCGGCTTGCGGTTGTCCGCGACGTCGCCCGGCAGACCCCAGACCGCGTATGACACGAGCCGGGCGCCGAACGAGTGCCCGACGAGGTGGATGCGCAGCTGCGGGGCGGCGCGCCCGAGGCGCGCGATCAGCGACGACAGACCCTTGCTGCCGACGACGCCGCCGCGCTTCTTCATCTGCCAATAGGTCGCCAGGCGCAGCGCCTGCTTGGCGCCGGACCACAGCCGACCGAAGTCGCCGAGGCCCGCCGCTCCACCCTCGAAGTCCCCAGGGTCGAGATCCGCGGTCTGATCGAAGAGCTTGCGCGCGGGCGCGTCGAACATCGCCGCTTCGCCCGCATCGTTCTCCTGCGGCGCGTCCGGGCCGGCGGCGAGCACCGCCAGCAGCCCCTGGAAGCGCTGGAGCTCGGCGTCATCCTCCGGACGTTGTTCGAGCAGCTGCTGAGCCTCGTCGAGCGCGGCGATCTGGGCCGGCTCGGAGTACATGCCTCGCAGGTCGTCGAAGAGCGTGGCGTCATCGACGTCCGTGGCGCCGACGCCATCACCGAGGTCGAGGTCATCGTCGAGACCTGCCGCGCCGCCGAGCGCCTGCTGCTCGGATTCCTCGTCGGGCCAGCGCATCGACGGCCACACGATGCCCGCGACGCCGATCGTCTGCGGGCTCGTCCCGAGCACGGTGGCGACGCGCTCGAAGAACTGCTCGTAGAGGTCCAGCGCCATCTGCTCGTTGTTGTTCCACCCGTGCGAGACGATGAAGAGGTCGCTGATCGGGCGTGCGGGCAGCTCGGCCAGCAGGTCGGACTCACCGTCCTGCAGCGGGGCGCCGAGCTCGTCGTAGGCGAGCTTCCAGATGGCGAATCCGGCAACGTCGTCGGCCATGGCGTTTCAGACCGCCTGGATGACGCGCATCAGGTCGAGCATGCCGTGCCCCTCGAAGTAGCGCTCGCGGCCGAGCGACGTGGCGTTCTCGAGGAAGATCTGCTTGACCTCCTCGGGGCGGCCGATGAACTCGCGCCGGATCGATAGGAACGCGGCGATCGCGCCTGACACGTGCGGTGCGGCCATGCTCGTCCCGCTTTCGTCGATGTAGAGGCAGGGGTGCGGTTGCTCATCCGGATTGCGGTCCTCGAACAGCTTGCGCACCTGTCCGAGCCGGCGGCCTGCGGCGCACGACGTGATGCGCTCGCCCGGTGCGACGAGGTCGGGCTTCAGGCGCCCGTCGCCGGTCGGGCCCTTCGACGAGAAGTACGACACGCCGTAGGTATGCGGGCTGTCGCGGTGCGTCGCGCCGACGGTGATCGCGAGCGCCGCGTTCCCCGGGTCGTTGATCGTCAGCGTCAGGCCGGTCTTGGCGCGGCCCGCCTCGGTGCTCTGCGCGCCGTATCCCGTGTTGCCGGCGGCGACCACGACGACGACGCCGGACTTCACGAGCCGGTCCACCTCGACGCACAGCGGACTCTGTCCGCACGCGAACCACTGCGCGTCGAACTCATAGCCGACGCTGAGGTTCACGCCCTGTATGCGCAGCAGCTTGCCGTGCCCGTTGACCTCCTCACGAATGTATTGCAGCGCGCGCAGGATGTGCCGCGAGCGGCTCTTGCCGTTCTTGTCGAGGACCTTCAGGCTGACGAGCTTGCAGCTCGGAGCAACGCCGCTGAGCCGCGCGGGGTTGCTGACGGGACGCTCGTCCAGGCGCGTGGCGATCTGCGTGTCGCCACCGGACGTATCCGTTTCACTCGCGATGCGCTGCGCGACGTACGCCGGGCCCTCGGTCAGCCCGCCGGCGATGATGCCCGCGACATGCGTGCCGTGTCCGTACTCGTCGGTCAGCGGGCTGTCCTCGTCGGTGAAGTCCTTGTGCAAGCTCTTGACATCGCCGTCGAGCGTGTCGTACTGCTTGAAGTGTGGATGGTTCTCGTCGATGCCGGAGTCGATCACCGCCCACGTGATCTCTTGCGCCGCCTTCATGTAGGCCCGCAAGAAGCGCTTGGTGACCTCGCGCTTCTCGGTGAGGAATTTCGGGTTGGCGGCGAGATAGCTCTCCTGGAACCACGGCATCACCTTGTACGAAGGCTGCCAGCGCACCGCGAGGCCTTCGGCCTCGAGACGCCCGACGATGGGCTCGACGATGCTGAGCACATCGGCGCCCTTGTTGCGGAAGATCGGCAGCGCATCCGACACCGCGCGGAGACGCTCGACGAAGACGACGTCCTTCATCGTCAGGCCGCCCTGCAGCATCGCCTGGGTGGTGGTGAGATACACCGGCGAGCCCTTGGGGCCACCTTCGAGCGTCATGCCCCTCATGTCGGCGAAGGTCTTGAGCTTGCCCGTGTCCCACACGTCCTTGCGCACCATCAGCCAGGTGGTGTCGTGCCAGCCATCCTTGCCGTGGGCGTTCGACGCGATCAGCTTGACGCCGAAGCCTTCGGCATACTGGTTGAAGAAACCCGGTCCCGTCACCATGCCGGCGATATCCTGGTCGCCGCGGGCCAGCAGCGGAATCTGCGACAGGGCCGAGCCGCCATATTGGATCGCCTCGATGTCGAGATTCTCGGCCTTGAAGTAGCCCTTGTCGATGCCAAGGAAAAACGGCAGCCAGCTATAGATCTGCGGATTGAACGAGACCCGCACCTTGTCCGGC
>JBDSAK010000488.1:0-10239 GCA_039922195.1 Mycobacteriales bacterium | reverse complement strand
CGCGGACGTTCCGGATTCGGCCGCATGCGCGCGCAAAGGGACGGACGACGCCATGAACGAGGGTCAGGTCAAGCCGCTCGAGAGGCACAACGCGTCGGCCGACGAGCAGGTGATAGACCACGGCGGCTGTGGTCAGAAGCACCTCGCCACGGGGCGCGGCTGTGTGCGCCGAGCCCCGCACGACGGTCCGTGCGAGTTCTGCTCGCCGCAAGAGGTCCGCGCCGTCGCCGACGGCCTGGTCCCGCCGCGAGACTGATCGCCTCGCATCCTGCGAGCGGGAGGACGACAGTCGACGGGGTCGGTGCGAGCTTCCCCGGCGGTGCCACCCCCGACACTGCTGGTCTTTGTCGACCCAGCGCCCACTGGCCGGACCGTCGCGCAGGCCCTCGAGTCACCGGCTGCGCCGGGCGACCCCCGGCAGGGAGAGGGAACCCGACCCGATGTCGAAAATGATCCCGACGCGCAGGAGGGGGTCGTGCAGGTCGGCGTTCACCCGAAGACCCGCGGTCACGCCATCGAACCGGAACTCGCTCGGGAACGCGACCTCGGACAGCGGCACAAACGCGCACCACTCGTCCTGACAGGCGCGTGCGGTAGCCGGGGCTGTCGATGAGCAGGGGCACGCCCGGCCACGTTCTGGGCAATGCGAGCTGCACGCCCGGCGCGATGTCCTGCACCTTGAGGGCGCCGTCCGTCCGCGTCTTGTCGGCGACGAGGACGACCCAATGGCTGTGCCACCGCCGTCCGTCATTCGCCGGGTCGCCGTCGCCGTTCTCGTCGGCGAGCGGGGTGTCGTCGAAGTCGCCGTGTGACGTTGCTGCGAGTGCCAGGATGCCCGAGCGTGCCGGGAAGCCGACGATCTGCGGATCGAGACTCGTTGGCCACACATAGCTGAGAACGCCACTACCAGCGAGCGACCCCGTCACGGGCGGACGCACCGAGCCGGCCCGGGCCGCGACCGTCTGGGAGAACAGCAGTCGATCCGCGACGCGTGACCGAAGTGCGGACGATGTCGAACGCGGCAGGACTCGCATCGCCCTTCGCCGATCGGATCACGCTTCGTGAGTGCGCGTCCGCAGCCGCCGCGGTGAACGCCGTCGCGAGCACGGCCATGACGAAGGCCGCAACCGCCATGCGTTTCGTGCGTGGCCTCTTGATGGTTCTCATCTGCTCTCCCATGGTAGTAGTTGGCAGTCCTAAGTAAATCTCCATCGTGCCTGAAAGTCCAATGCGACAATGGGTCGCCACAACAGGAGGAAGCAGGTGCGTCCGTGAGCGGGAGGCGACGCGTGCCGATCCCTGGGCCACCGCCCGGGGTGCAGCTCCTGACTGGGTTGGCGCGCCTGGGCCAGGCGATTCGACTCGGCGCCTGGCGGAATGCCGGGCCGCACGGGCTCAGTCCGACGCAGGCCGACGCTCTGGTCTTTCTCGACAATGCGGGGGCGCCGCAGCGGCTGTCAGCAGTGACCGCGGCGCTGGCCGCCACCGCGCCGACCATGAGTGACGCGGTCGCCACCCTGGTCGCCAAGGGGCTGGTCCGCAAAGTTCGGAGCGCGGGCGATGCGCGCGCCGTCTCTCTTTCCGCAACGGCCGCGGGTCGACGTGAGGCCGACCGCCTACGCGAGTACTCGCCCGTGTTGCACCGCGCCGTCGAAGCGCTCAGCGAAGCGGACCGGGCAGCGGTGCTCCGCGCCGAGGTCACCATGATGCGCGTACTCCAGGAGCACGGCGCGATACCGATCTCCCGGATGTGCGTCACGTGCAGCTTCTACGCCCCGAACGCGCACCCCGAGAGCGCGCGCCAACCGCACCACTGCTTGTTCGTCGACGTACCGTTCGGGGACGCCGAGCTGCGGATCGAGTGCCCCGATCACCTGCCCGCAGAAGTCGACTGATCGGGCGGGCAGCGCGTGCGCAACGTGCTCTGTGTATTTCCGCAGGTCACGGCCGCCGGACGACTGCCGGGGTACAGACATCCTCCGCGCCACAGGTTGCTTGTCCCGGCGGGGAGCATGAAAGTCGGGCGGTACCCGCCGGTGACACGCAGCAGTCGCGGACGGTTGGCCTACCCTGTTTCCTTGACGGGAGTTGTCACGTGAAGACCACCACCATCGAAACCGCGGAGAGCGGCCGCTCGCCCCTGGGAGCGGTTATCCGTTTCCTGATGGATGGCCCGCACGGCAACATGATCCACTCGACCGTGCCGCCGGGGATGGTCGGCCGGGCCTGCCACTTCCGGAGCATCGACGAGTATTGGTACGTCCTCTCGGGCGAGGGAGAAATCTGGCGCAGCGCGCCGGACGGCAATCAAAACATCACCCGGCTCATCCCCGGCGTGTGTGTCGACATCCCGCTCGGCACAACCTTTCAGTATCGCTGCACCGGGAGCGTGCCCCTCGTTTTCACTTGCACGGCCCTGCCCCCCTGGCCGGGCGACGAGGAGGCCGTGATCGTGGACGGGCCGTGGGTACCACGTGTGGACCCGAACCCCCGGGCCTAGCGCTCGTATTCGGCCCGCCCTAGACATCCCACGGGTCTAAGTCGTCAAGCGGCGGCTGCGGTGCGGTGAGCCCAAGCGGTGTGTTCGTCGTAGAGCGCGCCGTGGGTTAGGCAGCCGTGGAGTATGCCGACGAGGCGGTTGGCGAGGGCCCGGAGCGCCCGGTTGTGCGTGTCGCCGCCTGCTCGTCGCTGGTCGTAGAACAGCCGGGCGCCTGGACTGGCGCTGATCGCCGCGAAAGCCCACAGGTAGCAGACGTCGGCGAGCCGGCGGTTGCGGGCGTAGCGGGCGAGGACGACGCGGTGTTTGCCGGACGCGCGGGTGATCGGTGACGTACTGGCGTAGTTCTTGCGAGACTTCGCGTCGTCAAAACGAGTCGGGTCATCCCCGAACTCGGCGAGCGCCCGGGCGCCCAGGATCATCCCCAGTCCTGGCAGGGAACGGATGATCTTGGCGTCCGGGGTGCTGCTCAAAATGGTCGGCCAGCTCGGCCTCGAGAACCGCGATCTGATCGACGAGCGCGCTGATCACCGCGACCGACGCGCGGACCGAGGCGCCCATCGCGTCGGCGATAACGGGCGGCGCTTCCAGCTGCGGGGCGCGCAGCGCGGCCTGGATCTCGATCGCCCGCTCTTCGATGCGGCGTTGCCGGCCGCCGCGGCGCACCGCCGATGCGATCTTCGGCCGGGACAGCGCACGGCCGCGCGATGGGGTCGGCGCGACCGCGAGCACCGCGAGCGCATCCCCGCTGTCGAGGCGGTCGAACGCGTCGAGCGCCGCTGGGTAGAACTCCCGCAGCGTCGACCGCAGCTGGTTGGTCTGCCGCTGCCGCGTCCAGATCATGCTCTGGTGCGCCCGGGCCAGCACCTTCACCGCCTCAGCCAGGTCACTGTCACCGGCGATCGGCCGATGGTTGTGCCCATCGAGGCGGGCCAGTTCGGCTAGCACCCGCGCATCCCCCGGATCGGACTTGGCGCCCGAGGTCGAGAGCCGTTCCCGGTAACGAGACGTCGACAGCGGGTTGACCGCCAGCACCCGGTAGCCCGCCGCGACCAGCGCACCGACGAACAGACCGCGGTCGGTCTCCGTCGCCACGGTCACCTCACCCGGCTCGCCGGCGTGCCCGGCTACAAGCTCGTGGAAGCGGCGCACCCCCTCCACGCCGTCCGGCAGCCGACCACCAGCCAGGCGTCTGCCTTCTTGATCTTCGATGAACACATCGTGGTGGGCCTCAGCCCAGTCGTGACCAACGAATACTTTCGCCACCGCGCCTCCCAGTCGCCGACCCGTTGTCGAGCCCGAGGCGACCAGCGGCTCGCTAATGGTTCAGTGCTCGAGGCACGTCATCCCACCAGCCGTCCAAGGCCGACCTCACCGACCGGCAGGCGCACGATCTAGAACTAGGGCTCTCAGCCCTGCCCGAACTAGTGCTGACCTGACGGCGGCTCGGGATCATCCTCGTCGGAACGAAGAAGACGATCGAGTCCCATTAGCCCTTCCCTGCTGGACGGCGGCACGGCACGTCCGACGTCGTGCGCCGGCACTTTGCCTGGGCTCCCGCGCGACGCGTCCGCCGGCCGGTACACCCTCGATCTCCGCGAGCCCGTTCGTGCCTACGGTCCATGCCAGCCCGAGGTCGCGGAGTTCGCCGCGGCAGCGCAGTCTGGTACAGCGTCCCCGCGGTCTGTGCATGCGTATAGAGCGCGCGCGAATCCAGCGCGGACCACCGACCGTCGGCGCCCTTCACCAGGTTCGCGGTCAGGACATGCGTGTGCAGCTGCGGGTCCCCAGCCCGGGAGCTGCGATGGCGGAACGCCGCCGCGACGAAACCGCCGCCCGACAATCGCATTGAACCGTTCGTCCCGCGGCGCGCGTGACCGGCTGCTCGCTCGAGGTAGCCCAGTGCTTGGGCCACCGCGCTGTCGTGGGCTGCGCGAACCGCCGCAGACACTCGCTGCGTCGCCCAACGCGAACAACAAGGACACCGATTTCGGAGCGCTGAACGTCAGGTCGAAGCCGGGGACGCGGCGCCCGCGGCGTCGGGTCAACGCCAACGGTGCGCCCGTCGCCGGATCTTCCGCGCCGAGGACCGCCATCAGCGCTTCGGCGTCCACCCTGCCGTCGAGGTCGAGATGCGCTGACCCCGCGCCCAGCCAGTAGCCCGGCGCCTCTCCCGAGCCCAGGTAGTAGTCCTCGACCCCGCGCGCGACGGCGCGCAGGTAGTAGTCCTGCTGCCCCGCCCCGAGCCGACCGATGCTGAGCATCTCGCCAGCGTTTCGACGATGGTTGCCCGGATGGTTGACGGAGCGTTGCCCGAATCGCTGGAGATCTGCTCGCGGGCGTCACCGGCGGTCCGCATTGCGAAATGCCAGTGTGTAAACCCGTGGAAAGGCCTGAACCGAAGACGGTCCGCAGCATGAAGATCGTCGCTCGCGTGGTGGAACTCTCGGCGCGGCAAGTGAGATTGAAGCTGCGGCACCGTTTGTCGCTCTTGAACGCCGGACGACTGCAAGGTAACTTGTCGTCGTGGGCGACAACCTCATCATTGCGGAGAGCGCCCGAAAGCACGGCGTGAGCGACGACGACATCAGGCACGCGTACGCACACCCGATCCGGGTCTTCGATCTGGACGACGGACTCACGATGGTCATCGGTGCGAACCAGGCGGCGATCATCTACGAGATCGGCGTGATCGACGGAGTGGCGGCGCCCGTCGTTGTGCACGCCATGAAGGCGCGCGACAAGTTTCTGAGGTGATGGTGACCATGCCACGAACGGTGCAAGACATCCTCGACCACGCGGAGGAGCTTGCGAAGCGGTTCGAGAACTACGAGCCGGCGGCGAACGACGAGCGAGACCCGCAGGTGTTCGCAGCTTTGCGCGACGCTGTCGTCTCGCGATCGGACGCCGAGCGTTTGATCAAGACGGCCGTGACGGACGCGCGCGCACACGGGTACTCGTGGGCGTTCATCGGCTCGCTCCTCGGCACCTCGGGCGAAGCCGCCCGACAGCGCTACGCCAGCAAGCAAGAGGCGTAGCGAGCCCGTCGAGCGCTTCGACGGCGTACGAGAGCGGTCGGCCAAACTGGACCCGATGTGCCTCTGGATTGTTGCCGAAGTCGTTGCCGCGCGTGCACAGGGTTGTCCACACTTTGAGCCCTCGCGGCGCTCTCGTGACCCAAATAGCCCGACAGTGTTCGCATGGACGACGAAGACCGCAATCCGATCCGGGCAACGATCCGGGCAACCCTGGTGCGGACGATGGCCTCCCCTACAAGTACAGGAGGCCAGCTATGACACAGGATGAGATCAGCCGCTTGCCGGCGGTGCTCGACATCAGGACAGCGGCGCAGGTTCTCGGCGTCGGGCGCAGTGCGGCCTACGAACTCGTGCGCTCGGGTGCCTGGCCGTCGCCGGTCATCAGGCTCGGAACACTCATCAGGATTCCGACTGCTCCGTTGCTCGCCCTCGTCGGCGTGACGTATGTCGGCAGTGCCGAGGCCGAGCGCGTCGGCGTCTGACGAACCAAACAATCATCCGGCAACGGAACAACGACGCCATGGCTGGCACCGAGCCGATCCGCAGGATCGCCCGCGCTGACGGGGCCGTGCGCTACCGGCTCGTGGTTGATGTCGGGCGGAGAGCGGACGGACGTCGGGATCAACGCACGAGCACCCACTCGACCTTCAAAGAGGCGCGGGCCGAGCTGTCCCGCATCCGCCACGAAGTGAACCGCGCGACGTATGTGCCGCCGATTGCGCAAACCCTGGAGCAGTACCTGGACGGCTGGCTGCCCGGCGCGCAGCGTCGCGTCCGGCCGTCCACTTTCCGCGGATACGTCGACGCCTTGAAACCCGTCCGAGAACAGCTCGGCCGGCACCGCCTTCAGCAACTCTCCAAGAGCAACATCGACACGCTGGTCGACAACCTGCTCACGTCGGGGCGACGTATCGGCGGCAAAGGCCGGCCGCTGAATCCGCGAACCGTCACGCTGACGCTCACGATTCTGCGGATGGCGCTGGAGGACGCTCTTCGCGAGGGACGGGTTGCACGCAACGTCGCGAAGCTCGTCGACGCGCCCAAGCGAGTGCACCGGGACATGAAGACGTGGACAGCGGATGAAGCCAAGGCCTTCCTCGTGGTGGCACTCGGCGACCGCCTCGCACCTGCATGGCTGCTGTCGCTCTACGGCATGCGGCGCGGGGAGGTACTCGGACTGCGCTGGTCCGACGTCGACCTCGAGCAGCGGACCGTGACGATCAGCCAGACGCGCGCGTCAGTGGGCGGAACGCTGGTGGTGACCTCAGAGCCGAAGACCGCGCGCGGGCGGCGACAACTGCCACTCGACGCGGGGGTTTGCGCCGCACTGAAATCGTTGCTCGCTCGGCAGGCTGCAGAGAAGAGGTTCGCCGGCGGCGCGTACCGCACCAAGGGACTCGTTATCGTCAACGAACTCGGCGAGCCGGTACGGCCGGAGTGGTACTCGGACCGGTTCGCCCGACTCGCGCGGACCGCCGGCGTCCCGGCGATTCGACTGCACAATGCCCGGCACACCGCCGCGACCTTGCTGCACCTGCGCGGCGTGCCGCTTGCTGTCATCTCGGCCTGGCTCGGCCATGCCGACCCAGCCTTCACCCTGCGCACCTACGCCAAGTCTCAGGCCGACATGCTGCGAGAAGCCAGCGTGGTACTCGGCGACGCCATCGGTTCGGGTAGCGGCATTGAAGCCGTCGGCGTGACAGGCTCCGGTTGATCCACGTCGAGCAGAGTCTCGCCGCCCACTTGGTGGTCACGGCAATCGGCTTGGCCGGGACCATGAGCCGCGTCGGCAAGATACGCGACGCCCTCGCTCGGGGCGTACGGCCCGCGCTTGCTGCTCGGCCTCGCTGCGGTGCTAGTCGCTATTCGTCGAGTCGACTATCGGTGAACCGAATCGCAGCAGATTGCCATCCGGGTCGACGTAAGCGCCTTCGATTAGCCCGTAGTCGGTGTGCACGGGCGGCACGTGGCGGCCGTCGACGCCGGCGTTGGTCCATTCGCTGTGCAACGCGTGCGCGTCGCTGACGTACAAGTAGACCGCCACGGTTGATTCCGCGGGCCTGACGCGTTGGACGGTGGCGAGGTGCAGGTCGACGTCGCCTCGGGAGGCGAAGGCGTATTCACCGCCTTCGTAAAGCCTCACGGTGAATCCCAATAGCTCATAGCGCCGGGCGGCGTCGGGCAGGTTGCTCACCGGAAGGACGGGTGCCACAGACGAGAACGTAATCATGGCTTCATGATGCCGCGTGGCGGGCCGTCTTGTTGGCGGCGTAGCGACCGGGGCGCCGGCTGCGGTTGACGGTGGGTGGGACGTCAGTGGTGCGCAGAGTTATTCGGCGAGCGCTTCGAGTGCCTGCAGGTAGCTCTCGCTGTAGGTGGGGAACTGAGCGACTCCGTCGAGGAGCACGCCGAGTGGGATGCGCGCCCGAATAGCTTGAGCTGCTTGGTGGATCCACTCGCTCGCGAGCGGCGCCACGGCGTACGCGCCGAGGAGGCGGTGCTCCCGCGCGTCGGCGACGAGGCCGAGGGTGCCGCGTGGATCTTTCTCGTATGTCCAGGGGCGAGCAATGCTGGCGCCGAGGTCCAGCTCGCTGGTGAGCACTTGATGCCCACCTTCACGCGCTTGCTGCGCTGTTAGGCCGACGGCGGCGACTTCGGGGTCGCCGAACACGACGCGCGGGATCCCTTCGTAGCTCGCGTTGCGCGGGGTGCCGAGAATGTTCGCGGCGGCGACGCGGGCCTGGTACATGCCGACGTGAGTGAACGGCATGACGCCGGTGACGTCCCCGACCGCCCACAGCCCGTCGGCGGCGCGGCAGGTCTGGTCGACGGTTATCGCGCCGTGCTCATCGAGCTGACCGCCCGCCGTTTCGAGGCCGAGATGGTCGGTGCGCGGCTGACGGCCGGCGCCGATCACGATCACGTCGACGCGCACGTCGGTGCCATCGTCGAGGGTGACGACCGTGTCTTGGCCGTCGCGGCGGGTTTTCACGGCGGTGCGTCCGGTGCGGATGGTCACTCCACTCGCGCTGAGTTCGGCCGCGACAAGCTCGCTGACGCGCGGGTCTTCGCGGTCGAGGAGCCGGTCAGCGCGTTGCACGAGGGTGACCTGGGTGCCGAACCGGGCGAGGAACGTGCTCATCTCGACTCCGACGGCGCTGCCACCGATGAGCAACGCGCGGCCAGGAATGTCGGACAGGGTGGTGACTTCCCGGTTTGTCCATACAGGGACGTCGGCGAGGCCTTCGATTCGAGGCATGAGCGGCGTGCTGCCGGTCGCGACGATGATGTGCGGCGCGGCCAGGATGCGGCCGTCGACCTTGACGGTCCCAGGTCCGGTGACTTGCGCGGTGCCCTTAATGACGGTGACGCCCTGGTCGGTGTAGCCGGTGACTTGGGCGCTGTCGTCGAGGTGGCGAATCATGTAGTCGCGGTACGCGCGCAACGCAGGCCAGTTGAGTTGCGCATCGGTGACGCCGTCAGTTCGGTGCGCCTCATTGTGGACTTCGGGGGCGCGCAGCAGCGTCTTCGACGGAATACACGCCCAGTACGCGCATTCACCGCCGATAAGTTCGGCTTCGATGACGGCAACGTGCTTGCCGCCCTTGCGCAGGCGGTCGACAGCCACTTCCCCGGCCGGGCCTGCCCCGATAACGATCGCGTCGAATTCTTCGCTCATGTGCTGCTCCCGTTCAGGGTGGCGGGGAACGCGGCGCCGTCGCCGCGACAGTAAGTCAGGCGCAGCAGGACGTCGGGAGCTGCTCGCCAGGGGTGAAGAGTTTCGCCGCGAGCCGCAGACTTTCCGACATCGTGAGGTACGGCGCCCACGTGTCGGCGATGTCCTGCACCGTCATCCCGGCTTTGATCGCGTACGTCGCGGCGAGCATCAGTTCACCGGCGGCGTCGGCGGCCGCGTGGACGCCGAGGAGGCGACCGGTCGCGCCGTCAGCGACGAGCTTCACCGCGCCGAGGGTGTCGAAGTTGACGAGCGCGCGCGGCACGTCCGCGAGGGCGAGGGTGCGGCAGTCGCAGTCGTAGCCGGCATCGAGTGCTTGCTGTTCACTCAGCCCCACCGACCCGAGCTGCGGGCGGGTGAACATGACGGCGGGCAGTCCGGTGTAGTCGACGGTGTCGGACGCGCCGAACGCGTTCGCGGCGGCGACCCGGCCTTGCGCGGCTGCGACGTACACGTACTGCGGGCCGCCGGTCACGTCGCCGGCGGCGAAGATCGCCGGGTTCGACGTGCGTTGCTGGTCATCGACGATGATGAAGCCGCGCTCGGTCGTTTTCACGCCGGCGGCAGTCAGGTTGAGTCCCGCCGTCCGCGGGGTCCGGCCTGCCGCGATCAGCAGCCGTTCGCCGGTCATCGTGCGTCCGCTCGCCGCCGTGACGGTCGCCCCGGCGGTGCCGGCCGCGACCGCGGTGGCGCGTTCTTCGACGATGTCGATGCCGTCGCGGGTGAAGGCGGCACGCATCACCTCGCGCAGTTCCGGCTCGGCGCCGGGCGCGAGAATCCCGACGATGGTGACGTGAACTCCGAGTCCGGCGAACAGTTGCGCTTGTTCCATACCGACGTAGCCGGCACCAACCACGACGAGCGACGCCGGTAGCGCCGCCAGTTCCATCGCGGTGGTCGACGTGAGGTACTCGACCTGATCGAGACCGGTGATCGGCGGGCGGCCAGGTTCGGCGCCGGTCGCAAGC
>JBDSAK010000487.1:0-4816 GCA_039922195.1 Mycobacteriales bacterium | reverse complement strand
CCGAGCTGCGTACCGAGCACGGTGACGATCGGCCCGATCGCTGCGGGGAGCGCGTGCATCCAGAGGACGCGCGCGTAGCTCGCGCCCTTCGCCCGTGCGACGCCGAGAAATTGGGCGCGGCCCAGGTCATCGAGCGCGGCGCGGGAGACCCGCGCGACGTGCGCCGCCAGCGGAAGGGAGAGGAGGCCGCTCGCGAAGAGGAGACCCGCGGCACCGGCCTCGGGGTCGCCCGGCAGTGGCACCACGCGAAGGCGCGCGGCGAGCGCGAACGTGAGGACGGGCGCGAACGCGAGGAGGGGCGTGGCGGCGAGCGCGGTCGCCGCGCGATCGATCCATCCGCGGCGCGAGCCGAGCCAGGGGCCGGCGCCGACCACCGCCGCGCCAACCCCGAGCACCGCGCCGAGCACTACGGCGACGCCAGCGAGCGACGCCGTCGGACCGATCGCGTCGAGCACCCGCGCCACCGCCGACACGCCGGGCCGGCGGACCGACTCCCCGAGGTCGAACGTGGCGAGGCCTCCGATGAAGCGTGCATATTGCAACCACATCGGCTCGTCGAGGTGGAGCTTCGCGTTGATGGCGGCGCGCTCTGCCTCGCTCGCCTGGTCGCCGAGCACGAGGCGGTCGAGATCGTCATCGGGTTGCCGGTCGGGCTGACCGGCCGGGACGGCGCCGCCGCCGCCATCGCCCGCGGCTACGCGACCGCACTCGAGCAACGAATCGCCCCTGTCCCGGTCCGCCTGGTCGACGAGCGCCTGACGACCGTCAGCGCCGAACGGTCGCTGCGGGCCAGCGGTATCCGCGGTAAGGCGCGGCGCAAAGTGGTGGATCAGGCGGCCGCCGTCGTCATACTGCAGACAGCGCTGGATACCGATGGCGCCTTGCGGAGGAGCACCGAGTGACCGACCGCGACACGACGGATCGAACAGGTCAGCAGCCGTACGAGCTGACGCCGGAGCCGCGCAGGGGTTTGACGCGCGCGCAGCGGCAACGCCGAAGCGCCGCGGCGCTGTTCGTCGCTGTGTTCATCCTCGCCGGTATCGGCGCGGTCACCGTCGTCGGCGGGCGTAAGGTGCTCAGCGCATTCACCCGCGGTCCCGCCGACTTCGCCGGCGAGGGCACGGAAGCCATCACGGTCGCCATTCCCAAGGATGCCTCGGCAGTCAAGATCGGCGAGGTGCTGGAGAAGGCTGGCGTCGTCAAGAGCGACGGGGCGTTCTCGGCTGCGGCCCGTGCGGACGAGCGAGCCAAGGCCATCCAACCCGGCTCCTACCAGTTGAAGAAGGGCATGAGCGGCAAGGCCGCTCTCCTGTTGCTGCTCGACCCGAAGTCGCGCCTTCGCATTCGGGTGGCGATCCCGGAGGGCTGGACCCTCAAGCAGATTCTCGGGTCGATCGCCGACAAGGCCAAGATTCCGCTCAAGGATCTGCAGGCCGCGGCCGGCAAACCGGCGACCCTCGGCCTCCCGACCTATGCCGAGGGCAAGGTCGAGGGGTTCCTGTTCCCGGCGACCTACGACATCGCACCCGACGCGACAGCGACGTCGGTGCTGACGATGATGGTCAACCGATTCGAGCAGGAGGCGGCGGCGATCAACCTCGTCGAGCTGGCGAAAGAGGCAGACCTCTCGCCGCTGCAGGCGGTCATCGTCGCGTCGATGATCGAGCGCGAGACCAAGTTCGAGGAGGAAGGACCGAAGATCGCCCGCGTGATCTACAACCGCCTCGACCAGGACCAGCTCCTGCAGATCGACGCCACGGTGCAGTACCTGCTCCCCAAGCCGAAGGAGAAGCTGCTGCTCGACGATCTGAAGGACCCGTCGCCGTACAACACGTACGTGCACAAGGGACTGCCGCCGGGTGCCATCTCGAGCCCCGGCACCAAGTCACTCCTGGCCGCACTCCAGCCGGCGGAAGGAAAGTGGCGCTTCTACGTCGTCACGAGCAAGGACGGGCACCATGAGTTCGCTGACAACGAGAAGGAGTTCGCGAGGCTCAAGGCGAAAGGGAAGGCGGCCACCGGGTGACTGACGGCCGGCCTCGGGCCGCCGTCCTGGGCAAGCCGATCGCGCATTCACTCTCTCCGGTCCTGCATCGAGCGGCGTACGCCGCGTCCGGGCTTGACTGGCGGTACGAGGCCATCGAGTGCGACGAGTCGGCGCTGCCGGCGCTGCTGCAGCGGGTACGGAGCGAGCGGGGGTGGCGCGGGCTGTCGTTGACCATGCCGCTCAAGCTCACGGCGGTTCCGCTCGTCGACAGCGTCGACTCCGACATCGAACTCATCGGTGCGCTCAACACCATCGTCGTCTCTACGGTCAGCGGCGAAGCGCGGCTCTCGGGCCACAACACCGACATTGCCGGAATCGCCGCAGCCATCACGGAGACCGATGTGGGGGCCATCGACACCGCTCTGGTGCTGGGCGCCGGAGGCACCGCCCGGGCGGCCGTCGTGGCGCTGGCCAATGTCGGCGTCGAGGCGATTGTCGTGGCCGCGCGTGACGTCCGGAGAACCGCCGAGCTCGAGCAGATCGGCGAGCGGCTCGGCATCGAGGTTGCGGGTGTGCCGTGGAGTTCGCTTCGCGACGAGTTCGCCGTGACGGATCTCGTCGTGTCGACCACGCCGGCGGGCGCGACCGACTCGCTGGCCGGCCCGGACGTGTGGCGCAGCGGCGTCCCACTCGTGGACGTCGTCTACGACCCCTGGCCGACCGAGCTCGCGCAGTACGCCGCCGCGCACGGCTCGACGGTGTGCGGCGGCATGGCCGTCCTTGCCTATCAGGCGGCCGAGCAGTTCACCCTCATGACCGGCCGGCCGGCGCCCACGCAGGACATGCGAACGGCCGGCGAGCGAGAGCTCACCGGCCGTCGCAGCGGGATTACTTGATCAGCAGGTAGTCGAGCCCGACGTCCGTCCCTCGCGCTGCAGCACGCTTGGCGCCCGTGATGTTGATCGTGATCGTGTGCTGGCCATTCGTGAGGTTTCGGGTGAACGCGGCGACCTTGTACGCCGTTCGGGCCGAGTACAGGTCGATCGTCGCGACCCGCCGGCCGTCGATGAGGATGTCGGCCCGACCCGAGGCTGCCGTCTTCGTGAAGTACGCCGTTACGCCGGAGCCGAAGAAGGTGGATTGGTAGGCCGCCTTGGTTCCGTTGTCGCCGAGCGCGATCTGGCGCTCGGTGTCATACGACGCGGCGGACGCTGCCGCCACCGCCACGCGCCGGAAGGACGTCGTCCACGCGGCGTGGTTTTCCTGCAGCAGTGTTGCGCCCACCTTGACCGCGTCGAGCCTGACCCACGTTCCCTTCGACGCCGCGGACTTCGCACCGGTCGCCGTGATGGTGATCGTGTGCGCGCCAGCGCGAAGCCCAGTCTTGGTGAAGACGACCGTCTTGAAGCCCGCCCTGGGGCGGTACAGGTTGATCGTCACCGGCGCCAGTCCGTCGAGCTTGACGGTCGCCGTGCCTGAGTCGGGGCCGGTCGCCGCGAGCAGCTGCGCCGACGTGCCGCTGAACCTGATCACTGCACGCGCGCCGCCGGTCGCACTCGCGATGAATCCACCGCCCGACGCAGCGACAGCCGCGTCGCGGTCCCAAAGCTCGCGGATGGCGGGGCTTCCGTTCTGCACCGTGGTCGAGGTGCGCACCGACCAGGACGCCGCTAGCAGTGGCTTGCGGGCACTGTCCATGATCCCCGCGGTCAACGACACCTTGTACGTGCGGCCCGGCTGCAGCGGCCGCACCGGACGCAACGTCGCGGTCAGCTTGTCCGCCGACAGCGTCACCCTGCTTGGTATGGCGGTCGTGCTACCGGCCATCGTCAGCCGCATCGTCGTCGTCGAGACGCCGGACGTCGCCGGCTTCGAGAAGCGCGCGGTGAACGGACCCATGATTGAGGCGTTCGAAAGCGGAGCCATCGTGCTGACGGAGAACGGCGCAGGCAATGTGGTCGCCTGGACCGCGCTGGCAAAGGCGCCGCGGCCGACCGCGTTGTTCGCGGCAACGTCGACGTTGTAGGCCGACGAGAACGCGAGATCAGGAATCGAGGCGGTCGTCCCCGAGACGTCAAAGCTGTTCATCGACCCGCCGACGAGCCCGTAGCGAACCGTGTAGCCGGTGATCGGGGATCCGCCGTTCACCGGCGCAAACCACGAGACGGCGAGCGAACCGGCGCCAGGCGTGATGCGGAGGAGGCCCGGCGCACCCGGGACGGTCGCGGTCGTCGCGGACGCGATCGTCGAGTACGGGCCGGCGCCGAGCGCGTTGACGGCGCTGACCTGGAATTCGTACTTGGTGCTCTGCAACAGACCGGCGATCGACAGCGAGTTGACGTCGGCTGTCGTCACGGTCTCGGTCCATCCTGTCGTCCCGAAGACGCGGTAGCGGACGGCGTAGCTGAGGATCGCCCTACCTCCGGTTGTCGGAGGCGTCCAAGTGATCGCCACAGTCGTGCCGCTTGCGCTGACTGTGGCCACTGGAGTCCCCGGCGCGGTGAGCACGGTGAACGATCGTCCGGCCGCCGGAGTACTGAGGACGGCCTCAGCTGCGTTCAGAGGGAGTACGCGCCAGTAGTACGTCGTCCCTGCGGCATAGCTGCCGACAGGCGAGTACGCGGTCTGTCCCGTCGGCACGCTGTCGACGGTCGTCGCGAACGCCGGCGAGGTGGAACTCTGGAATCTGTAGCGAACTGCGCCCGGACTCGCCGCCCATTTGAACAATCGCGCGTCGGCCGTGAGTTCGGCGCCGTCGCCCGGCGATATCAAGGCGATGTCGGGGCTGCCGATGGAGAAGCTTGCAGTGGCTGCCCCCCACGGCAACAC
>JBDSAK010000486.1:0-3043 GCA_039922195.1 Mycobacteriales bacterium | reverse complement strand
GACGGCCAGCACGACCAGATCGATCTGCCGCCCGTCGGTCGTCTTCGGAACCTGGCGGATCAGCAGCCGGACGATGTCCTCGTGCCGCCAGAACGCCACCGAGAAGGCGACGCCGAGACACAGCAGTGAGATCAGCAGCCGGTCTCGCAGCTCATCCAGGTGCTCAACGACCGTGACCTCATCGTCGTGCGACACCCGGCGAACACGGAACCGCATGCCGGGAACTGCCACCTACCGGCCTTCATCGGCGGTCGTCCCGACCGTGACGACGACCTCGGTCGGCTCGACCACCTTGACGGTCGCGACCGGCTCGGGCGCCTTCTCGACCAGCTCGGCCGTCTTCGACTTCTCTTCCTCGTCCTTGCGCTCGTCCTCGTCGTCGCCGGTTACGGCGCGCTTGAAGTCGCGCATGCCCCGTCCAAGACCCTTGCCGAGCTCGGGCAGCTTCTTCGGTCCGAAGATGAGCAGCGCGATGACCAGCACGATGGCGATCTCACCGGGGCCAATGGTGTTGCCGAACATATTTCGAATGCCTCCTACGAGCTCCCTTCTGAGGGTACCACGGTCGCGGGTAGCTGCGGTTGCGGAAGTGTTGGTGGGATTCCCATGAACGGGCTCCCGCTGCCTGGACTACGGTTCGCTTCGTGGACGCCAAGCTGCTTCGGGGCATCGCCCTTCTCGCCGGGATCCTGATCGTCCTCGTCGCCGTGATCGTCAAGGTCTCGAGCGGCGGCTCGGATGCGAGCCCCACCGGTCCCGGCACGGCCACCGAGGTGCAGGCGCCCGCCGACGCGATCGTCGTCTCCGTCGCCTACTCGCCGGAGAAGGCCGTCCTCTTCAAGCAGGCCTTCACCGACTTCAACGCGCGCAAGGTCACCGTCAACGGCCACCTCGTGTTCGCCAAGGGCGAGAACGTGTCGTCCGGCGCCGGCCACGACCGGCTCAAAGCGGGCACGCTGCAGCCGGTCATCTGGACGCCGTCGTCGTCCCTCTGGGGTCGCCTCCTGACGCAGACCGCCGACGTCACGTGGGTGCCGCGCCAGAACGTCTCGATGTTCCGCACGCCGCTGGTGATCGCGATGTGGGAGGACCAGGCGCAGGCGCTCGGCTGGCCCGCCAAGCCGCTCGGCTGGGCCGACATCCTCGCAGAGTCCAAGAACACGCAGGGTTGGGCGAAGTACGGGCATCCGGAGTGGGGCCCGTTCCGGCTCGGCCACACGAACCCCGACTTCTCCACCTCCGGCCTGTCGGCGGTCGCAGCGGAGTACTACGCCGCCACCGGCAAGACCGAGGGCCTGACGCTCACCGACGTCGAGGATCCGGCCGCGCGCGGCCAGGTGCGTGACATCCAGTCGTCGGTCGTCCACTACGGTGACACGACGCTGTTCTTCGCCGAGCAGCTCGCCGCCCGCGGGCCCGCGTTCGCATCGGCCGTGGCGATGGAGGAGACGACGCTCGTCGACTACAACGCCCGCCTGCGCAAAGGTGGCAAGCGCCTGGTCGCGATCTATCCCAAGGAAGGCACGTTCTACTCCGACAACCCGCTGATCGTGCTCGACGCCCCGTGGGTGTCGGCCGACCAGAAGGCGGGCGCGGCGAAGGTCGTCGAGTACCTCACCTCCGGCGCCGTCCAGTCGAAGGTCATGACTGCGGGGTTCCGTCCGTCCGACACGACGGTGCCGCTCGCCGGCGGCCTGACGAAGGAGAACGGCGTCGACGCCGCGCTGCCGACGCGTCTCTTGTCGCTGCCCGAGCCGAAGGTGCTCGCGCGCATCCGCGAGCTGTGGCATGAGGACCGCAAGCCCGCGGACATCGTGCTCGTGCTCGACACGTCCGGCTCGATGGGCGACGAGGACAAGCTCGCGCAGGCCCAGGAGGGGTTGCAGCGGTTCCTGACGCAGCTGTCCCCGCGCGATCGGGTGGCGCTGGTCGCGTTCTCCGACAAGTCGTCGCTCGTGCAGCCGTTCGCCGAGATGACGCCGGCCGCGCGCGACACGCTCCAGAACTCCATCACCGGGCTCTTCCCCGACGGTGGCACGGCGGTGTACGACGCGACCATCGACGGCATCGACCTGTTGCTGGAGCAGGCCGATCCCACGCATATCGCGGCGGAGGTGGTGCTCACCGACGGCGAGGACAACAAGTCGAACGCCAACGTCGACGACGTGATCGCGAAGCTCACCGGCACCTCCGAGAGCGGCAGCGTGCGCGTCTTCACCATCGCCTACGGGGCCGCCGCGAACCGCGACGCGCTGGCCGCCGTGGCCAAAGCGGGCGGTGGAAAGCAGTACGACGGCGACCCCGACAACATCAACGCCGTCTACACGTCGATCTCGTCGTTCTTCTGATCCCGCTAGGCTGACGGCGTGAGCGACAGCCGCGATCGGCTCTTCTGGCGTGTCCTGCTGAACGCCGCGACGAAGCCGCTGAACGTCCTGCTGCTGGCCGGCATGGCCGCCGCGGCCATCCTGACGACGCCGTGGGTGCTCGGCGCGGCGATTCCGGTCTATGGGCTGATGATCGCCGCGACGATCCGTGACCCGAAGGAGACCGATCGGCTCGCGCGGCGCGCGGAGGACCGCCTGCCCGGTGGCAGACGCTCGCTCGAGGGCATCACCGGCGGACTGCGCGGCCAGGTGATCGCGGTGCTGAACGAGGAGCGCGGCATCGTCGCCGAGCTGGCCAGGGCGCCCGTGCGGCCGGAGGGTATCCAGGAGGCGGTGGACAAGCTCTGCAACGAGCTGATCGTGAACGCGCGCCGTGCGTCGGATGTCGACCTGTACCTGCGGACGGTCGACGTCCCCGACCTGCAGCGCCGGCTGGCCGAGTACGCGCGGCTCGGCCGCGAGTCACCGCGATCGGCAGACGCGGCGTCCGCCATCCAGGAGCAGCTCCAGGTGGTGGAGGCGCTGGCGGGCAGGCGGGGGGCGCTGGACGAGGAGATCGCGAACCTGCAGGCCAGCCTCGGCACCATCCGCGCACGTCTGGTGCAGGCCCGCGCTCAGGCCTCGCCGCCGACCGTGGGCGCCGCCGACGTGACCGA
>JBDSAK010000485.1:0-2717 GCA_039922195.1 Mycobacteriales bacterium | reverse complement strand
ACTCCGACAGCGTCAGCGTGCCCGTGCACGGCTGCCCGCGATGCAGGAACTCGCTCCACGGGAAGTCGTCGAGGTGGCCGTGGCGGCAGGCGAGCAGGAACCGCGCCGGGTAGGCGGTCGGCGGCAGGCCCTTGCTGGTGCACCGGTGGACGTAGCGTGTGCGCTCGGCGCGGTAGCGGTCCTTGACGAGCTCGAAGAGGCCGCTGCTGATCGGGGCCAGCAGCTTGCATACGGGGCAGCGAAGCCATTCGGGAAACGGGGCGACGGGAACGCCGATCGCCGTCAGGCTCGTCGCGTCCTCGCGCGGGGGAGACCGCAGCTCTGCGACCTGGTGGCCGAGCTTGGTGCGTACCGCGGCCAGCAGACGCGGCTCGCTGACGAGCAGGCCGTGGTCGCGCGGCCACTCGTCGAGGCCGAGAACCATCGTCGACATCTGCGGCAGCTCGACGCTCGCGCCGACGCCGTAGGTGAAGAGGATCTGGCTCGGGCGCAGCTCGCCGACGATCGCGGTGTCTCTCATCCGCCGTCGACCTCGTCGGCCGCGGCGTCGTCATCGCGCGTGGGCATCTCCCACTCATCCGAGACGGCGGCGATCCCGTTTTCGCGCAGGACGAGATGGATCGACGGCTCGACGTCGCGCATCGACATCGGAACGGTGAAGTCCGTCCACGGCGTGCCGTCGGGTTCGTTGAGTAGTCCGACCTGTGTGCCGGCGCTGCGGCCGCGGCTGTAGACGAGGTCGCGCTGTGGGATGTCCTGCTGCTGCTTCCATTGGTCGAGGCGGTGCTCGAGCTCTTGGCGGACGAGGTCGGCAACGTTGCGGTCGTTTGCGCGGTTCTCCGCGCGAGAGGCGATCATCTCGACGATCTCCGCGAGGCGTGGATCGGTCCGCGAGATCGTCGCGGCGCCGCCGTTGCGATTGAACTCCGTCTCGCCGAGGCGAACCATGGCGGCGAGGACGCCCGTCAGGCCGCGGCGCAGCGCCATCGGCGCGAACGGCGTGACCGACAGCGCCTCGACCTGCCGGTAGACGGTCGAGTGGTAATGCTCGAACGTCTCGTAATGCGAGAGGTCTCGCGGCCGTGCCCAGTTGAAGATCGTCAGGACGAGCCCCGGAAAGCGCCGGCCGACGCGCGACGTCGCCTGGATGTACTCGCTCGTGCTCTTCGGCTGCCCGGCGACGATCATCGCCCCCAGGCGCGGGACATCGACGCCGACGCTGATCATGTTCGTCGCGAGCAGCACGTCGATCGGATAGTTGCCCGAGCGACGGGGGTGCTCGTGCTGCACGCCGAGCTTGTCGAGGACCCGCGGAATCTCGTCAGCCGTCCGGCGGGACGTGAGCTCGTCGACCTCGAGTCGCCCGCGGGCCTTGAAGCCGCGGTCCTCGATCCGCCGGCCGAAGATCCGGCTTTGCACGTCGTCCTCGACGATCCGTCGGGTCCCGCCGAGCTCCCGAAGTGAATTGAAGTACCCGACGAGCGTCATGTACGCGTCGGCCTGGTCGCCCGGATGGTCCTCCAGCAGCTTCTGCGCTGAGCCGAGCATCGCGATGTAAACACGAATCAGGACGCTTTTGAAGCGGCGACCGGGCGCGCAGATCCCGAGATAGCGGCGCCCCGGCTTGCGCTCGGCGTCCTGCGGGCGGTCTCGCTGGAGGCTGAAGAACGTGTCGCGCGCATCGAGGGCTGGTGGCGGGAACACGGCGAGATCACGCGCGTAGAGACGATCGACCTGTAGCCGGGCGCGGCGGATCGTCGCGGTCGACGCGATGAGCTTCGGGCCCGCCCGGTGCCCGAGGTTGTCCCAGGAGCAGAGCTGGTCGATCGCGGTTTCGTAGAGCCCGACGAGGCTCCCGAGCGGGCCTGCGATGAGGTGCAGCTCGTCCTGGATCACGAGGTCCGGCGGGCGCAGCGGTCCGCACGGCTCGATCTTCACGGCGTCGTGCTTGCCGTCCCGGCTCCTGGGGTGACTGCTTTCCGGGTGGTCGTCCGGCGTGAGGTATCCGTGCCGGGGACAGCGGCGGCTGACACGCCCGAAGAGCGCCTGCGTCGCGCCGATCCATGGCATCAGCGCGAACTTGTCGACGGTCGCGATGACGAGCGACGGCACGAGCCGGTACAGCTCGGAGTCGACGACGACGACCGGCAGGCCCTCGCCGGGGCTGCCTTTACCGGTGAACGCGCAGGCCCCGGTCGTGTCGCCGCAGAACAGCAACGTCCGGCCGCGGTCCTTGTCGACCTTCAGGTCCCGGCCGGGCTTCAGGTCTGTGCTGCACCAGGGACAGCGCGCAAGCTGCATCGGTGACCCCGTCGCGCCGCCCGAGCCGGTCGGGCTTCTCGACGCGCGCTGTACCCAGTCGATCGCCTGGTTCGTGTTCGTCGGCGTCGACTTGCGCCCGACCCACAAGCCGATCCGAAACGGCGTCGTCCCCCACCGGGGATCGGCGGGAAGCCGGTCGCGGCGCAACAGCTCACACGCGCACATCAGCGCAGCCGCGCGCTGGAACTGCTGCAGCGTCAGAAGCCGCAGGGTGTAGCGCATCAGCACCGCTACGCCGTCGGCTCCGGATCGCCCGCCGACCTCGCCCTGCAAGCGGCGGATCGCGAGCGTGAAGGCCGTGAGACCCAGGTAGGCCTCGGTCTTGCCGCCGCCGGTCGGGAAGAACAGCAGATCAACCAGTCCCTCGTCGCCCGTGCGTTCGGCATGGCATGGGT